>NZ_JBFHFD010000005.1:0-52290 GCF_041583735.1 Novipirellula sp. | reverse complement strand
TTTGTCGATCAAAAAAACGCCGGTTCGATACCGGGTGCTGGCCGGAGATGCGGTGACGCTGTGGCACACGTTGACACCTCTGCCACGCCCCCGCGTGGTTTCGTTCGAGAAACGATACCAGTTTCCCAAGTACTCGAAACTGCCCGATCTTACCGAAACGTCCGATCATGGCGACTTGACGGCGTTAATGGGGACAACCGGGCACCTGAGAATCCAGTTTGATCAACCAGTTCGCGATGCGACGCTGCGTTATGGCACTCGCGGTGTTGCACTTGAGTTGCAACCGCAAGACGACGACCCGACGACTTTCACCGCGTCGCTGCCGATCAAAACGGCCGGGAACTATCAAGTTGACGCCATTGGCGTCAAATCCGAACTCGGTAATCCCTTCAGCCCTCAATACACCATTGTCCCGATTCCAGACACTCCGCCCGTCGTCCGTTGGGGGGAAGGGATCCGATCGAACATGTTGGCGTCCCCGCTGGACGTGCTTGCGCTGTCCGCATCGATCGAAGACGACATCCCTGTGGAGGATGTTTTCTTAGAATTCCAGATCAATGCGTCGAATCCAGAACCATCTCCGTTGACCATCGATTCAGCGGACACAAAATTGTCCCCCTCGTGGAATTGGGACTTGATGCATCGCAACGACTCGCAAGCACCATCCGACACGCTTGTCAGTAGCGACATCATCCGTATGCGTGTGGTCGCAATTGACCGCAAAGGACAACGAGGCGAGTCGCGAACGATCGAGATATTGATCGTCGATGAAGGATTTACGCAATCACGGCAAGAACATTTGCAACGTTTGAGCGAGGTGGTCAGCGAGACAGTCGATTGGACCTTGGATGCGTATTCGCTGATCGATCAATACCGGGAACAGTTATCCGGCGACGAGACAAGCGAATTGGATCTATCCAAAATGCAGGACATGCAAAACGACGCGTCACGTTTATCCGACGCCAAAGAATTGCTGATCCAACGTGTGATGACCGTATTGCCGTTAAGCAACGATCCGGTCGAATCCGCCGGACTTGAACAGATCGGATTGGCAGTGATTGATTTGCAATCCAAAATCGAAGATTTGGTGACGCCAATCCAGGATGCACCAGCAAACCCTGACGATGACGAAACGCGAATCCGTCGCGATTGGTTCAAACGGTTGCCCAGCCGCCTTGCCAACACTCGCAATGAAGTTTCGCGAGTCGAAGAGTTTGCTCGCTCGTTTCTTGCGCATCACATGGATGTTGGCATCCTGACCGACGCCGCCGCGCTACTGCAAAGCGTGCAGCCGATTGCGGATCCAGAAGCCAACGTGCCGATTGAATTGTACGAACGATACGTCGATGTCGCGATCGCCCGAATGAAAACGATTGACACATTGATCACGACTTACTCGGATCTTATCCCCGAATCCCATCGCAACCATTTGAGAAAATGGAACGATTTTTCCAGCACATGGCAGATTCGGCACCGCAATACCATCGACGATCCACCGGGCCGCGCCAATCTGCGGTCTTTGATGCAGCAATACACCGCGGAGCTCACTTGGCATGTCGCCAGCAACTTAATCGATCAACAGCTCGAAGGCCGGGTTAAGAATCTGCTTAGCGAATTGAATTCGCAGCGTCGCAAACCCCATGACATCCTTCGGCAAGCAAACCATGACGGACGCGACGCCAAAGCATTGCAAAAACGGCTCGACACTATTGATGATGCGAACCAAGCCGCGGCAACGACTCGTCAGTGGAAAGAGAAGGAAGCTGCCTACGATGCCGGGATCTCCGATCTCCTCTCAAGGCTCGAGCAGGAAGAAACGCTGCACCGCGCTCGACCGATCGTCGATCTAAGTTATGCCTCGGACACAAACCTGTTTGCTCGTGCCATCAAAAACGTAAGTGTCGACGGCTACCAAGATTATCGCGAAGAATCGATTGCGGACGTTTATGAAAAGTTGGCCAAGGCGTTCTCGGTGATCTTTGCTGCGCATCAAGTTGCCACACTGCAGACCGAGCTTTCGACGTTGCATTTAGCCGAAAACCGGCTCGATCAGTACGCCGAAGCAAGATTGGAGCATCCGATGTGGATCGAGCGGTTCATGTTCGAGATGGAAAAGGCGGTGCAATCACTACGCGGCGCAGGGATCGAATCGGCGGTCACCGACGCGATAGACCAGTCGCGTTACGGTGGTGCGATCCAGCAGGCCGCGGAACGGATTCGCTCGCGTCGATGGGAAGAGAAGTCACTCGTTTCCGCATCGGCTTCGTTGCGAACCGCGACCGCCAAACTTGACGCCGCGGTACAACCATTGGCACCGCTTGTGAACGAAGCACGGAGGGTGATCCTGAGTTATGTGCCGACGCTTGCGGAACAGGCACGCCAAGCGGCGAAAAAGGCTGCGGAGGCCGAGCAACGAACGAAACAGCGTGAGGATGCGTCCTCTGAAACCGCAAAACAACTGGACCAACAGCAACAGCAAGCCGAACAAGCTGCGACCGAAACAATGCAGACGTTGGCGGATCGTGCGAACAATGTCCAATTGACTGATGCCGCCGAACGAGAGCTTGCGCGAGACGCGGACGCGGCGGCGGCCCAAATTGCCGACGCACTGAAACGCGCACAACAGCAAATGGATGCCGCAACGGCGACGTCCTCGGAAAAAACGAGAAACGACATGTTGGAGGATGCTGCCGAATCGTTACAAGATTTGAAAGCCGCTCTCGAACAAACCGCCGAACATTTTGAACGCGCCGACGCTGGCGAAGATGTTGCTCAATCGCGAGCCGAATTGAGGGATGCCGAGCGTGAATTGCAGCAGGCTGCAGAGCTTCAGCAGCGATTCGATCAAGCCGAAGCGATGGCAAACGCCGCAAACAAATCGCCCGAAGAATTGATGCGTCAACTCGAACAAGAGCTGCAACGCAACGAGTTGATGCAAGGCGAATTGTCGGAAATCGCGGCCAACGCTGCAGCGACGGCCGCGGCCTCGTTGGACCAAGCAGCCAAGGCGGAACGCGAAATCAACAAAAGCCTGGAACGAAGCGATCCCCATGTTCAAGAACAGAAACAGCGAATGCGTCAGGAGTTAAATGAGGTTGCGGATAAGATCGACACGGTTCGCGACGCGTTATTGCATCAGGCTGAACGTGCGGCAAATTTGGGGCGACAAGAAGAGCTGAAAAACGAGGTTGCTGAACTGCGAGACAAGTTGGAAAACGCGGCTCAGGCAGCGCGTGACAGCGGCAACGGCGACCCTTTGATGTCCGAGATGACACAAGGAGCCAAAAACGCCAGCGAAGCGATACAAGCCGCCAACAAGGCGATACAGCAATTACAAAAGCATGCCGATGCCGCTACGGCTGAATCAGTCACTTCGCGTGAAAAAGACCGGCAAGCGTTAGAACAACAAGCCAGTCATTTGCAGCGTGAGTCGCGGAATCGGCGCAGCCAGGATGCGGAAAACCAACGAAAAGAATGGGACAATTTCGAAAGAGCTGCCGACAATCGCGTCTCACGGGCACAACGCGAAGTGGCAAGCGCCGAGCGGCTGAAAAATGACCATCAAAAGAAGCTGAAGCAAAACCCCAGCGAAACATGGCGAGAACAAGAGGTTCAACGCGCCGAGGAGCAAATTGAACTCGCCTCGGCGACCGAAGCGGCTGCTCGCGAATCAAAACAGTTTGCCAAGGACAAAAAGAACGCGGCTGAGAAAATTCGCAAAGAAACCCAGTCTGAAAAGACGGAGTCGCTCGACAAGGCTAACCCCGCAGCACAGCTTGCTCAGCAAATGGCAGCCAAAGCGAATGACGAGCTGGGGCAAATCGAAAAAACACTCGCTGAACTTGCCAACCAACCGGCAACCCCCGAATCGCTGCGCGCTGCAGCCCAGGCGACAGAGCATGCGATCACCAACCAGGCGGCAATCACGAAACAAGCGGAAACCGCAGCGGCGTTCCTCGAGCGTGCTGCCCGCCACGAAGAACGTCTTGGAAAGGATTCCGTTGCCGAGAAACTGAATCAAGCTGCCGAATCGGTCACGAAGAATGCGGTCGCGAGTGCCGAACAAGCACAACAAGCGGTGCAAGCAGCCCATGACGATCAAACGAAATCTGCCGCGGCGAACCAGAAGGTCGCACAGGCCACCAAGCAAATCCAAGCCGAAGCCGACGATTTGTCAAACATGATCGCGGAAGCATTGCCACAAGATCCGTCTCCGGCCACATCGCCGCAGCCGTCGACGTCCAACACGCCGACGGCTGCGTCTGAGCCACCTGCGTCTCAGACACCCGCAACCAATACGCCCGAAGGACGTGCTCGGCAACTTGCCCAAACGCTTGACGAGTTGGACCAAGCGATGGCAGATCCATCGGGTCAGCCCGGCAGTGAAGGGCAGAGCCAGCAGTCCGGTGAAGAGCAGACGGCCGAAGGGCAGGCTAATGAGAAAGGGGAACCCGGAGCATCCGCTCAAGCGGCCTCGGGCGACAAACCGGGCGAAAAACCGGGGAAAAAACAAGGTCAAACAGCCGGTCAAGCCTCTCCCACGCTAGCGGCCGCGATGCAACAGCAGGCTCAGAACATGGCCAAACAGCGTCAAAGTCAAGTCACTTCGGCGCAACAGGGGAACCCCACCGAATCACAATCACAATCGATGGCTCAATCGTCCGCAAGCACTTTTAGTAACGCGTCGTCCGAGGGGATCGCCGACAGCGAATCGCTGGATGCCAGACAAGAAAACCGCAAAGGATCGCAGTGGGGGCAACTTCGCGAACGCAGAACCGATGATGCCCAGGAAACCGAAACTCATTTGGGAGCCCCCGAATACCAGCAGCAAATTGAAGCCTATTTTCAGGCTGTTGCACGCCGGGCAGCCCAGAAACCGTAGTGGTCGCATGTGTCGTATTTTGTCGCACAGCCGGGCGATGCGACTCGTTGCGAGCGGCGAGTGGAGTGACACTGCGTCAAACGCGACCTGTTACTTCGGAACGAACACGACGCCGTGAAGCATCTACTTGTAGCAACCTTCGCCAGAAGGGGGTGATTCGCATTTGCCGGCAACCATCCACGCTCTGGCGAGCGTAGCTACAAATCGAAAATACTGTAGTTTGCGGCCTCTAAATGCTTCACAGCATTGGGGACAAACCGTTCACGTTTACATCGAAACGATCTGATGAACTCAATCAAACTCAATCGCCGAAGCATCTTACAGAAGATGGTTGCCGCTACCTGCGTGCCGATCGGCTCGGGGGCTTTTGCAAACGCGGCGATCGCTGACGATTCGTTGCAGACACTCTACATCCCTGATGAAGTGGATCGGGCCGTCCGAAAGGCTGTCGAGTATCTGGCTGGGACTCAGCGCGATAGTGGTGCGTTAGCGGATCGCAATCACCATGTCACGATGACATCGCTTGCAATCATGGCAATGGCATCGATCGGGACGCAACCAGGTGATCAGAGCGAACTGGGACGCGTCATGAAGCGAGCGATCGACTTTGTGTTAGACCCTAAGCTTCAAGATGACAACGGTTACTTTGGCAAAAGTGACGGGTCTCGGATGTATGGCCACGGCATCATCACGTTGATGTTGACCGAAGTGCTGGGAATGGGGGCCTCGGTCGAGCAAAACGAGCGGATTCACAAGGCGTTGGTACCGGCGATCCAATTGATTTTGGCGGCTCAGAAAGTACGTAAGCCTGAATTGCATCAGGGCGGATGGCGATACGAACCACGAAGCTCCGATTCCGACTTGAGCGCGTCGGTGTGGCAATTGATGGCACTTCGCTCGGCGAAAAATGATGGCATGGATGTACCCGGCGAGGCGATCGATCAAGCGGTCAAGTACTTGAAAGCATCGTACACGTCGCCGCGAAAACCGCGGGGCAGCAACGTTGAGGTCAGCGGATTCAGCTACACGCCGGGGACGCACCAAGCCACCTTTACGATGACCGCTGCCGGATTGCTGGCGATGCAGGTTTGTGGATTGTACGATTCGCCGATGGTCGCCGGCGCGGCTGATTGGTTACTCGAAGATCCTCCTCAGCTTCACGAACGCTACTTCTATTACGGCATCTACTATTACTCGCAAGGCATGCACCAAGTCGGCGGCAAACATGCGGAAACCGCCACCAAATTGGTGTCCGATTTGTTGTTGGGGTCCCAGCATCAAACCGGCGCATGGCAGCCGCAACGCGAGGAACACAACTACGGTGGCGTCTACGCCACCTCGCTGGCGGTGCTCAGTCTGAGTGTGCGATATCACTATTTGCCGATTTACCAGCGGTAGTCTCTTCGCTGGCTGCGGTCGCATCCTCGCCGCCGAGTCATTTACGCCAGAGAAATCTGTATTGCATTCAAAGCCGCGTTTTGAGAACCTGTCCCCGGGGCGTGCAACGCAGCGTCCGACAAGCCCGACTTTCTAGAGGATGGAGACTCCGACTGTGTATCGAAACGTTTTCTTGGCTGCTGTGACATTTTTGGCCGTTGCTTCTGGTATCAACGCCACCATTTTGCATGCCGATGATCCCACCACGGACGGAAAGAGTGTGTTACAGCGATACACGCTGCGGTATTCGTTAAAAACAGGCGAAAAACTTCATTATCAAGTCACCCACGCGGCCAAAACCAAAACACGGATTCGGGGCGCCGAAGAAATCTCGACCGTTCACACCGTCAGCCAACGGCATTGGGACGTGTTGGCAGCCAATGCGGACGGTGAAACGACCATTGATCACATCGTCGACTCGGTGGAAATGACCCAGCAGCAAGGCGAACAGGAAGAGGTTCGCTGGGACAGCCTCTCGGACGAGGAACCACCAGCGATCTTCGGAAGAGTGTCTGAACAGATCGGCAAAAAATTGTCGACGCTGACTTTCGATTCACGAGGTGTCGAAATCAAACGTGAGAATCACGGTGGCACCAAGGCATCATTGGGAATGGGCACATTGACTCTGCAATTGCCGGAGGAGGCGCTGGCGATCGGCGATTCCTGGTCGGTTCCCCACGAAGTCAAAGCGAGGTTGGACAACGGCGAGGTCAAGGTCATCAAGATTCGCGAGCGATACACGCTCGATAAAGTCCAAACCGGTGTTGCGACTCTTTCGCTACGCAGCGAGCCATTGACTCCGATCAACGAAGAATCGGTGCGTGCTCAGGTCGTCCAGCAGCTCAGCAATGGGACGATTCGCTTTGACATCGACAATGGCCGTATGCTCAGCAAGCAGCTTGATTGGGATGAGACGGTGGTCGGCTTCCAAGGGGCAAACAGTTTGATGGAATATCGCTCGAGGATGACCGAAAAATTGGTCGACGGCGTCGAGCGAACCGCTCAGAAACCTTAATTTCGAACAAAACGACGCACTGGCACCACGCTGCTGGCACCTCTCTTCTCCCTTTCTCTCAATGGGGGCCAGCCACCTGTGCACGAAAACCAAGTTTGCGGAGATCGTTAGCCGTTTGGCCCAACGCTATGACGCAGTTTCTCGTGACGACCTTCGCCAGAAGGTGGTGATTGTATTTTTCGGCAACCATCCACGCTTTGGCGAGCGTAGCTATAGAAGGGCTATAGAAGGGCTATAGAAGGCAAATGTCGTCATTCGTGGCCGCTAAATTCTTCACTGCGTTGTCCGAATGAACGTCGATCGAGCGTAGCGGAAGTCGTGCGTCGGCTTTCGTTCGATTGACGCATCCCCCCCACCGAAACGCTTGGCGAGTTTCGCGTCAAAGTGCATCACGGCGTTACGCATCGACACTAGCCCCAACCTTGTGGCGGATCTGATAGACTAATCGCTAGTCCAGTGGCGTGGATTTCCACTATAGCGGTTCTCCACGGCTCCCTCTCCCCCCCTTTCTTTCAAGGCGTGATCGTATGTCAGATAACAAGGGTGTTGTTTATTTGGGTTCAGGCAAAGTCGACGTTCAATCGATCGATGACCCGAAACTCGAATTGAATTATCGAGGCAAATCTCGGCAGTGCCATCACGGTGTGATCCTGAAGGTGATCTCCACCAACATTTGCGGATCCGATCAACACATGGTTCGCGGACGCACAACCGCTCCGGCTGGCATGGTGCTCGGTCATGAAATTACCGGTGAAGTCGTGGAAGTCGGGCGTGATGTCGAGTTCATCAAACAGGGCGACATCTGTAGCGTCCCCTTCAATATTGCCTGCGGACGTTGTCGTTGCTGCAAAGAGGGCGATACAGGGGTGTGTGAAAACGTGAACCCCGATCGTCCCGGCGCTGCCTACGGTTACGTCGATATGGGTGGGTGGATCGGCGGCCAAGCCCGCTATGTCATGGTGCCCTACGCCGATTGGAATTTGTTGGCTTTTCCCGATCGCGACCAAGCGTTGGCCAAGATCCGCGATCTGACCATGTTATCGGATATCTTTCCAACCGGTTATCACGGTGCCTATACCGCGGGTGTGACCACAGGAAGTACTGTCTATGTCGCCGGAGCTGGGCCAGTCGGACTGGCATGTGCCCACGCCGCGCAATTGTTAGGAGCCGCGGTTGTGATCGTCGGCGATATGATCGAAGAACGACTCGCCCAAGCACGCTCCTTTGGCTGTGAGACCGTCGACTTAAAAAACGATGCGTCACTTCCTGACATGATCGAACAAAAACTAGGCGTGCCCGAGGTTGACTGTGCCGTCGATTGCGTGGGATTCGAAGCTCGCGGGCACGGCGGAGATTCGGGCGTCGAAAAACCAGCCACGGTGTTGAACCAAGTGATGCAGGTGACACGCGTGGCCGGTGGCGTCGGTATCCCTGGTCTGTACGTAACCGAAGATCCCGGTGGAGTCGACGAAGCGGCGAAAACCGGAAATCTGTCGCTTCGGATCGGATTGGGCTGGGCCAAGTCGCTGCACTTTACCACCGGGCAATGCCCGGTGATGAAGTACAATCGAGGGCTGATGATGGCGATCTTGCACGAACGTTGCCAGATTGCCAAAGCAGTCAACGCAACCGTGATCCCGCTTGAGGAGGCGGCGCAAGGCTACGACGATTTCGATAAGGGCGCGGCGAAGAAATTCATTCTCGATCCTCACGGCGTGTTGCAGGGGGCATCCTAACGGTGATCAACATCCGTTGTGGGACAGGCCGCGAAATCGGAATTGTTGACGCCCGAATTGGGCGTCACGTTTTCTTTCGGTCTGCACTGCAGTTGTCGTTAAACCAACGACGGTGACGGCTTACTTTAGTCGTACGCGGCAAACCTTGTCGTCGGCGGTGATGTAAAGCGTCTTTTCATCGTCGCTAAGCGTGCAATTGCTGACGCGGCCTTCGGTAATGATCCGTCCAATCAATTTTCCATCAGGCTGGATTACATAGATTGCGCCAGGACCGCTGCCGTAAATCGTACCGTCTTTGGCAACGTCTAATCCGTCGGGAAGCCCAGGGAACTCTGCCATGAAACTCTTCGCGTCCAACAACAGTTTGGCTTCACCTAGACTTTTGTCCTCGTTGATTGGGAACGCCATCCACACCGGCGCTGCAGGATCACTTTGGGCCACGTAAAGCGTTTTTTCGTCCGGCGAAAGCCCGATACCATTGGGACGAGCGAGCTGTTTGGTTAGCAGCGTCAACTTGCCATCGGCATCAAGGCGATAGATGCCACAAAAATCGAGTTCGCGACGCGGATCCGATGCTCGCTCGGGAAGTCCATAGGGTGGGTCAGTGAAATACAGCACACCGCCTTCACCAAAAACCAAATCGTTTGGACTGTTCAAACGTCGACCCTCGAAACGATCCGCTAGCGTCAGTTTGCCACCACCACGTGTCAACAGAGACACTCGGCGATCACCGTGTTCGCAAGCGACCAAGCGGCCTTCGGAATCGACCGCCAATCCATTGCTGCCTGGTTCGAGTCCGTAGTAGCTGATTCCGGTATAGCCGCTCGGATTCATGTACAATTCGACACCCCGCGATGCGGTCCAGCGGAAAATCGAGTTGCGAGGAATGTCAGAGAACAACAGATATCCTTCCCCTGCATCACTGACCCAAACCGGGCCCTCGCACCATGTGAACCCACTTGCCAAGACTTCGATTTTCGTATCCTCGGCAATCCGAGCGTCCAGAGCGGGATCGAGACGCTCGATTCGTCCAAGCGTGGTGGGGGTTTGAGCGTGAGTGGTCGTCGCACAAAGAACGAACTGAGCAAACAAGCTGGTCAGAACAACGAAAGAGAATTTTCGCATGATGGGGCGTAGATCTGGCGGTGGTGGCTAGCGGGTGGGATGAATGCGGCTACCGAAGTAGGGCGTCAAGCGTGACGGGCTGCCGAATCGATCCGGAAACCGGGTGCAATTGTACTCAAAAAGTCTCCACGATGCCCTAAAACCCGGTATTTCTAGACAGGATTCCCTTTCCCAATGCGGCAGCGATCGTGTCGCGACGTTTATCGTGGACCTGGCGGCCAACGTCGACTGTAGCGATCACGCTGCCGAGGCGATACGCTTGACACGCAACATCGACGCTCGGTGTCTTGACGGCGGGTCCAATTCAGTGATCCACTTTGGTAGCGGCACGACCCGAGCTGGTAGCGGCACCACGCGGGGATGGTCCGGGGGCAGCTAGTAATCTGAGGGCAGCTAGTAAATCGAACGCGGTAACGTATTTCGAAACGGATAATTTCGCTATTGGGTTTTGTAGCTCCGCTAGCCAGAGCGTGGATAGTTGCCGCGCAAATTCGAATCACCAATTTCTGGCGAAGGTCGCTACGAGAAAATGCTTCCCCGTGTTGGAGAAAAACGTTCGATTTTGACCGGGCGGCTTGCGCCGCACCGCTACAAAACCTCCCGTTTCGTGCCGAAGTCGATGGCACTGGACATTCGCAACCTGATCCACACGTCTCCCGTGCTCGGGCGAGTTTGGTTAGAACCGTAGTGGACAAACCACAGGACCTGATGAAACTCGCACGCGAGTTTCGCTTGCGTTGGGATTCCGTTTTGCTGCCGCCGACCAGAGCCATTACCTTGACGATCTTGCCCATCCTATCGCTCTCGATCACGCTACTGAGCGTGATGATTGGTCTTGGGTTCATTCGCGCGATCCACATCGTCAAATCGCTCGCACCGGCCGCGCCCATTGGTTCGGAAACGCCTCTTGTTGATGTCATTGTGCCCGCTCGCAATGAACAGGCCGATGTTGGAAACGCAGTCCGCAGTATTCTAGCGCAGCAAGGCGTTGATGTTCGTATCACCGTGATTAATGATCATTCAACGGATCAAACGGGATCCCTTGTCGATAGGATTGCCGAGAACGATCCGCGAGTCGGCGTGATTCATGATCCGCCCATGATGGACGGTTGGTTCGGCAAAGCCAACGCGATGCAGCATGCGTATCAAACGACAAACCGGCCCTACGTCGTTTTCGCGGATGCCGATGTGATTCATTCGCCTTGCTGTTTTATCACCGCGATTGACCACATGCGGCAAGAACAATGCGACTTTCTCAGCTTGTTTCCCAAGGTACAGTTGGTCTCGTTTTGGGAAAACGCCATCGTCCCTCACTTGATGGTGTTCGGTTTGGTGACGTTTCTGAACCGAGCTCTAGACGATCCCAATTCGGGACATGCCGTTGCCGCCGGAGCGTTTATGTTGACACGTCGAAACGTGCTGGACGAAATTGGCGGTTTGGCGTGTGTGCGGAACGAAGCACTCGATGACGTGATGTTGGCACGGAACATCAAGGCCAATGGATTTGTCACGAAAATCGCGTTAGCCCCGCAGCTTCTGTCGGTCCGACTTTTCAAAAGCAACCATGATGCGTTCTGGGGATTCAGCAAAAACATCCTCGGCGCGGTATCGCACATCGCGTTTGCATTTCCAGCGATCGTGGTGCCGCTGTTCGTCTATTGGTTGCCAATCAGCGTGTTGCTGATCGGAATCGTTCGACATGATGGAGGCTGGATGCTGTGCGGAATTAGCGCGTACGTCACGCAAGCAGCGATACTCGTCTTGGCAAGCCGCCTCGCTGAGATGCATCCGCTGAAAGCGCTCGCATTTCCATTTTCCGCGCTCCCTATCGGATGTTGTTTTGCGCGAGCGATTTATCACCATTTCATCAGCGACGGTGTGGTGTGGCGTGGCCGTGTGATCCGCCGCAGTACCAATTAGCGAAACCGCGACGGCTTATCACTTAGGAAAACCGGGCAGCTCAAATTTTTTCTCGGTGTTACTGGTATGCTCGCCGTAATGACGCTGCATTTGTTTGATCAGCGCACGTAGTGTCGGCCAACGACTTCCAGGAGCTTTTGTATCAAGCTCGACGCCATCGAGTAGATAGGCAAATCGACGGCAAAAATCGCTGACGCGTTGCATTTGACGAGCCTCTTCGGCACCGTCCCAATCAGGATGCGCAAAGCGATAATCGGGCGGCATTTGTTTTGGATTCAAATCGAGTGTCGGGATTGCGGGATCGATCGCATGGTAGATTTGCGAAAAGAACAACAGCTGGCGTCCCATCATGTGTTCGACATTCCAACGCGGCGTATGCGTCCCATTTTCCGGACGAAAGTTCAGCTGTTCCACTGACAGCGGGGCAAATACTTTCTGCGACTCGCGGCAAGCAAGTTCCATCTTCTGGAACTCGGCTTCCAATTCATCCGGCATCGACCAAACCGTATCGCCGAGGACCACGATCTGGGGTTGCGAAATTTTGTTTCCCGTATGTGAAACCGCAAAAGTGTTGTGGGGCTGGTGAATGATACTTTGGTTCGATTCAACGGCGTCTTGAAATTTGCGGACGGTTTCGTCCTTGGTTTCCCGCACCACTGGAATCACGAACCGCGGGCGGTATTGACGCACCCATTGGGCAACACGTTCCTGGGTCAGCGATGATTCCGCAGCGGCTGCCACGACAAGGACGTCGACACGATCGGCCGCATTGGCGGACACGTCCGCTGCGTCGCCATCGACCACCATGACAACGACGCCGTCGACCGTGATCATGAGCATTCCCTTCGCAGTGGACGCTGCGCGGAGCCGGTTCGGATCATTTGTTTTGGCATCCGATTTTGGCACCCAAGATGGCGATGCGACATTGGGTTCACGAAACAAAACGTGATCGTAAGTCCCTGATAATGAGAGAGTTTGATCGGACTGGGGCTCTGCCGCTCCATCCACCGCATCGTTCGCGGTCTTGATCGCCAGCCGCAATCCCCAATGTGTCTCCAGCGAAACCACGCCGCCGGGCCACTGGCGAACCGCGATCGGATCCCCCTGGTTTGCTTCAATGGATGGGCAAAACAACAGTAGTAGAACAATACAAATCAGATGACGCGGCATCGAGTTTCTCTTGTAGAGGTTTTTCATGGGATAGAGAACCATCATAGCGAATCACGCAGCCGCCACAGTATCGCGCGGCCCACAGTAACACGCGGCCCACAGTAACACGCGTCAAGGGGCGGATCGCTCGGCGGGATGAACATCCACATAAAGTTGGGCCACCCGCGTCGTCGCGACGAGGGGGCGGAACCTGATTTCACTGAACTTTCATGGACGGTGACGCAGAAACTCAAACGGGACGACTGACGTTTGTGCCCGTTCCGACACCGATTGTCACATTCTTTTCTCCGACGGTACTGACTGACCGTTCAAAAATTCGGGATTTACACATGATCAAACTGCCAACGTTCCCTTTGCTCGCGCTCGCACTTTTGGCCACCCCTGGGCTCGCCGAGGACCCCCAAGACAAGAAACTTAGCCAGGAACTGGCTGAAATCGCGGCCACCACGGCCACTCGGTTTTCGCCCGAACTGGTCACAAAATTCCGAAATGGCGTCGCCGAGGTGAAGGCCAGTGGAATTGAAAAATCAGCGAAGCAGGTCGGCGATGCCGCTGTCGATGGCCAGTTGACCGGATGGGACGGAAAATCGGTCCAGTTGAGCGAATTGTGGAGCGAGGGGCCCGTGGTATTGATGTGGTATCGCGGCAGCTGGTGCCCCTACTGCAACGCTCAATTGCGTGCGATGCAAAAACAGCTCTCCGCAATCGAAAACGCCGGGGCCCGCTTGGTCGTGCTGACGCCGGAGCTTCCTGAAAAAGCAAAAGAGACGGCTGCGGCGAGCAATCTGAGCATGGTCGCGCTTCATGACAAAGACAACCAACTCGCTCGTAAATACGGGGTCGTCTTTTCGCTTCCCGAAACGATCGTTCCGATCTTCAAAGAAAAACTCTCGACTTTCAACGGCAGCAAGGCGACCGAGCTGCCATTGCCGGCGACCTACGTGATCGATACCGATGGCAAAATTACTTATGCCTATCTTAACGCAGACTACACAAAACGGGCGGAACCCGCCGAGGTGATCGCTGCCGTGGAAAGCCTATAGCCTTCCACAAAACATTCACTGCCGACTTGTTTGTAGAATAGGCGAGCCAGAGCACGCATTGAGAAAAAAACCGCTGCGGACAAAATGATCCGTGCGGACAACGAAGCGTGCTGTCACCGTCCCAGCCTAGCTCGCCCCCTACTCGTTCGCAGAACCACCATGATGAATCCAGGAAACGCCCGAGGCACGCGTCGTGCTTTTCTTCAGAACGGGACGTTGGTGTTGGCCGCCGCGTCCGTTTCCTCTTTGCCGCTTTATGCAGAGGACGCTGCGGAGGATCTTTGTGTCGGCTTGATCACAGACCTGCATTATGCGGACAAACCCTCGGCAGGCAGCCGACATTATCGGGAAACCTTGGCCAAGCTCGAAGAGGCAGCGTTGCAATTCGAGCGTGACCAACCCGCATTTGTGGTCGAGCTTGGTGACTTTATCGACGCTGCCGATTCCGTTGAAACGGAGCAGAGGTACCTGCGGACGATCAATCAAACGTTCTCGGCGATTTGCGATTCACGACACTATGTGTTGGGGAATCACTGCGTTGACACGCTAAGTAAAGAAGAATTTTTGGGGGGCGTTGGCCAAGCAAAGTCCTACTACTCGTTCGAACAAGGCGACTATCACTTCGTCGTCCTCGATTCTTGTTTTCGCAGCGATGGCGTCGCGTATGAACGCAAAAACTTTAAATGGACCGATGCCAATATTCCTGCAGCCGAAATGGACTGGCTCGCCGACGACTTAGCCGGTACCCAAAAACACATTGTGGTTTTCGCGCATCAACGAATTGATGTCGACAATCACTATGGAGTGCGAAACAACGCCGAGGTTCGCCATCTGCTTGAATCGAGCGGTAAGGTCAAAGCCGTGTTTCAAGGTCATAGTCATCAGAATGACCTGAACGACATCGGGGGAATCCATTACTGCACGTTGGTTGCGATGGTCGAAGGTTCCGGTGCCGAGCACAACGGCTACTCGGCGCTTCGCTTGGCCGCCGATGGAACCATCCGGCTCACCGGTTTCCGTAAGCAAATGGACCGAAATTTCAGCTAAACGCGGCGAACCGTATTCCGTCGATCATCCAGACACGTGACGGTCAAGCGTTCCCGTTACAAGACAGATACCGATTCGACACGTAAGAAGCCGCGGACGGCGAGTCGAATAAGCCGTTCGATCGATACTTCGTTAAGCACGACTTGCGATGCGAGTAGCAATCGGCCATTTTCCAAGCGAATCGGGTCTGCCAGTACCATTCCGGGCTGCAATTGCGACAACGACAGATGTTTCGGTCCCTTCGCCGGTTCCGGCAATGAAGGTCCTGCAGACTTATCATCCAATGGTGTTGTCGACGGATTTTTCTTGCTCGTCACGACCGCTTGCATTGCCGTTTGTTGCATTGCCAACTGCATCGCAACCACTTTCGACAGTTTGATGTGCGCCTTCGTATACGACTGGATCGTTTTACTGCTAAAAAATAGAAACCCGAGAGGTTTATTTTTCGCGATCACAGGGCATGTCAGCGACGCCTGCATGCCTTCTCGAATCATCAACCGTGTTGATCGAGAATTTGGACGTCGTTCTAAATAGTCATTCAAATTGTTCAATATTCGCGGTTGCTGCATTTTCAGCACCACCGACAATGATGAGTCGGCAATCGCGGCAGAGTAGCCTAGTCGCAGATGTGTTGGTTCGTTCGAGCGGAGCCATCGCGATCTGGCATATTCCGCAAACTCGTCGATCTCGGCATATCCAATTCGATCGTACGGGATCAGCCCCTGAAAGGATTCAAAGACGAAATTGAGCGATTCATCCAGCGTCGCACCGTTAACGATTCTGCTGGAAAGTCCAAAAACAACATCAAGTGTCGATGTTTCGACAACGCCAATTCCCATTTTCTAGCATCCTCATTTAATTAGCAGCTCGGCAGTGAGCCGAAGCGTATTCGGCATCAGATGGTGCCCTTAAAAGTTACGTCGCAATTAGCCCCCCCGAGGGAATCGTCCCTATTTCCTTGAACTGTTTTCACCAACCCGGCATCACACCCGGTTTTGTGTCGGCCCCCGTGGCACCCTGATCACGTCCGAGCGATGGATCGGGTACGATAGCGTCACCCATCGCAGTACACGCATCAACAACGGCGATGACGCGTGACGTTCTAAAATGAACTGGAGCCAACCTCGCTTGAAAAGTATGCCGAAGCATTTGCACGCTTATACAAAGGAAACTTGAAATGAACAAAGAAGCGTCCAGTGATCATCCCATCCACGAATTGATCCGCAAACGATGGAGCCCGTATGGGTTTGACGAACGATTGGTGCCGAAACAGGACATTGACGCGTTAATGGAGGCTGCACGTTGGGCGCCGTCCTCGTACAACGAACAACCTTGGAGCTATCTCGTTGCGACGCGTGACAGTGGCGAGCTATTCGATCGAGTTTTGTCCTGCTTGGTCGACGCCAACCAGGCGTGGGCGAAAGCGGCCCCCGTGCTGATGCTGTGTTGCGCCAGTTTGAAATTCTCGCGGAACGATAAACCCAACGCGGCGGCAACCCACGACTTGGGACTCGCTGCGGGTAACATTTGTTTCGAAGCAACCGCCCGCGGATTGGCAGTGCACCAGATGATCGGCATCCACCCTGATAAAGCACGCGAGCTCTTTGAAATTCCTGCAGACGTCCAACCGTTGACTGCCATGGCGATCGGGTACGCAGCCGATCCCGATTCGCTTCCCGAGGAACTGAAACAACGCGACCTCGCGCCCCGGCAGCGCAAACCGCTGTCCGAGTTTGTGTTTTCGGGCAAGTGGGGCACCCCCGCTAACGAAGAAGCATAGGCACGCGATTGGACAATTCATTCGGATTCAATTAACTCGCCGTTGACGATGTTCGCTGCGAAATGCTTCGCAGCGTTCGGATTTTTTGCACGCCGTCGCTACCGAGCCCGGCTTTCAAATCGGTGCAAACGACGACTTAGTGAGTCCGACTGCGCGAGCGATCACCAATGTGTTCCCAGACCACGCCTTCGCCGGTGCCATCCCCGCGAAAGTGCAGGATCGGGTTGACTTGTTTACGATTCAAACACTTGATTGTATCGCTCAGTCGTCGTTTGGAATCTTGTTCCGCATGAGGTGGCAGCGGGTCATCAATCCGGGCGGGCCAATCTTCTTCTTGAAACGCACTTAAAACCGCTTCCTGATTGTGGGCGGTCCAGCGAAATTCCTTGACCGCAACTCCGTTGAATCGCAACATCCGGCGTTCGGAATCCCACTGCGGAAGCAGGATCATTTTTGCCGCGACGTCGCTCCTCAGTGAAACATCCGGTGTTGCGTTGCCTGCACCATTTTTAGCACCGCTTTGTCCGGCTGCGCTGGGGTGATCTCTGTCGGTGTTTGCGATTGCGCAATAGCTCCGGGCAAATTCGACACCGGATGTCGTCAACACAAAACAGGTGCGGTCGGGAAACGATAAATCGCCCGTGGGGCGGAAAGCTCGACCGTCATCCCGCTCTAACGTGACCTCGCATTGATGTTCAACGTATTGGCTTCGCACCAGCCAGCGAAAATCATTGAAGGTCAAGCCGAACGATGTCAAACGATCGAGTTCGACGGCGAATTCCCAATAATCGCCACTGGTCTGCTCCGCATACTCCACCGCTTCCAACAGTGAAACAAAACCGGGCCGAAATCGCTCCGGCAACAACACGCTACGAGAACGGTGATTGTTATGCACTTTGCCAACTCCAACGTAGTTCCCAGGTTTTTCTGCATCTGAGGACCACGGAATTGCCAAGACGCAAACCGCACCCCCCGGATAGCTCGAGTCTAACGCCCCTCCGGTGCAACAACAACAGTCTCTCGTCACAGATTTCGAGATTCGTTATCGATGGCAATAAGAACTAACGAAAACCGAAGATCGAATGGTCGCGACAGAGTCTCTATCGCGGGAAAAACGCATCGGGAGAGACAACCGCTCCTCTTCGCAACGTTTTGTTCACGAAATCGGAGACAGCGATGCGCAATAAACGCGCAACTCCGGTGAAGCCACTGGGTCACTCGTCATTTGTCCACTTCCTCAATCGCTTGGCAACGACCAAACCAATCGCAAATACCATCCCCACAAATCGCCAGCGGTCTTTGCGATCGTTGATCAATTTTCGCAGCAAGGCAACCATCACAATCGTGGTCGTCAAGTTGTCCAGCGCAGCGAACAGAAAGAACGTCAACACCCCCAATCAAAAAGAATAGGATGCTGGCGATCTTGCCGGTTTGATGTAGGTGTTGTGCATCGATCGCAAAGTGCAACGGGATATTCGTGATCCCTTCAGATTTCGCTTCCATCGTAAACTAGGTCGGGATCAGCAAAGGGCGGAGAAACGAACTGAGATTGGTGACGTACAGCGATTAACACACCACGCCGCCCCATTAAGCAGTGGCGGCCTTGTTGATTCTGAGATTGTGTTCAAACGCGAGTTTGTAGTCGCGAAATGAGCCCCCCTCAATCATGCATTACCGTAAAACAGGACTCTCGCAAGCGTCAAAATGCAGGGCGGTGTCTGCGGCGATCTCACTGCAACGCATTGCAGGTTCCTGAAAAAACTTGCTGCACCGATCGCCCTGAATTTGCGGCAATTCAGTCGTCCGAATCGTCGATGCGTGCGTCGAGTTATATTCAACCGCTGCATTCGGCTGGCATTTTCCCTAAATGCATGATTGCGTTGGCAGGCGGGGTTGCTAAAGTGAGACTCCCTGCCGCAGACCCGCTGTCTGAGTCTGCCAATGCATCACAAAGCGTCTCTCTAGGCTGAGACGCAATTCCTCGCATTTCATTGGATTCCGCTTATGTACGCCGCTTCGTCTCGTTGGATTCTCGTCTTGGCCGCATTTCTCACGCTCATCTTCGGGACAAACGCGAGCGCCGAAGACGCCCCGTGGACATCGTTATTCGACGGAAAGACGCTCGATGGCTGGCAAAAGGTGGGCAATGAGAAAAGTGTCTGGGAGGTCAAAGACGGCGCGATTCAAGGTTCCGGTCCCGCTTCGATGCTAGTCACCACCGAAGGGCCGTATAAGAATTTTCGCTACCGCGCGGAAGTAAAAATCAACGACGGCGGAAATTCGGGTTTGTATTTCCGCACCACCGAAAAACCAGGTTTTTCGGATGGCTATGAAGCTCAGATCGATAGCACGCACACCGACCCGATCCGCACCGGATCGCTCTACGGTATGTGCCACGTCTACAAGCAACATGTCAAACCAGACACCTGGTTCACCTACGAAATCGAAGTTCGTGATGATGTTTGGCGTGGTCGCGATATGACACGAATCAAAATCACCGTCGATGGCAATGAGCTGTACGAATTCCTCGATTTCGAAAAAACATTCAAAGAAGGCTACTTTGCCTTTCAACAACACGATCCAGGCAGCAAAGTCAGCATCCGTAAAGTCGAAGTGCAACCATTGCCATAACCTGGACTCGCAGCGCAAATTGACAGGCGGCGGATCATCCGTCGCGTCGGCTTGTCGGCGCGATTGCAAGCGAGCGATTGCCAGCCGTCAGGATGCTTGCTCGATCTGATGCAGCTAAACCTCGCTTCATTGTTCTGATAGCCAACAGCCGTACGCTGTCTGCCTGCCAGGTCTCCCCCTGTCCCTACCTTTCCCCGAAAATTAAAGACTGCTGAATTACTCAGCCGCTTCGCCTTAACGGCGAACCTGAGTCTGTGGACCGGGAAAACAAAGCGAACCTGATTCGTAATGCGGCGCCGAGAAACACTTCCGCAGTCTCAAAAACCCGAGAGAACCTAATCATGCAACGAACTTTTGTATTCCTGTGCTTACTGCTGGGCAGCGTGAGCAGTGTCATCGCCGAAGAGTCAAAATTCACCGATCTTTTCAACGGTGAAAACCTGGACGGTTTTACACAGCGAAACGGAACCGCGACCTACCGTGTCGAGGAAGGCGCGATCGTCGGCAAGACTTCCGAAGGCAGCCCGAATTCGTTTCTGTGTACTGACAAACTTTACGATGACTTTGAACTTCAGTTTGAGGTCAAAGTTGACAACGGACTTAACTCGGGTGTCCAAATTCGCTCGCAATGCGTTGGTGGTAAACCCGAAGGCCGCGTCAATGGTCCTCAAGTCGAGATCTCGCTCGACAAGATGGCGGGCTATATCTATGGCGAATCGGCGGGCGGCTGGATGACGCCCGATGCTGACCGCAAACCCCACGATCACTTCAAAGACGGCCAATGGAACTCGTACCGGGTGGTTGCCAAAGGGAATAAAATTCAAACTTGGGTAAACGGCACACAAATCTCGGATTTGACGCACGAGGAACGCTACAAGTCGCATCCCAAAGGATTCATCGGTTTGCAGGTCCATGGAATCCGATCGGGGGAAGGGCCTTACGAAGTCCGATGGCGGAACTTAAAACTGCGTGAACTGTAACGGTTTCCCATAACGCTTCCTCACCGATGACAAACCCGATGTACGCTTTGCGATTCTTTTTGCTCGTTTTGTTTGTGCCGCTAACGCAATTCGCCGGGGGTGACGAACCGATCAAATTGCGAGTCCTCAGCTACAATATTCACCACGGCGAAGGGATCGACGGAACGTTGGACCTGCAGCGGATCGCAAACGTCATCCTTTCGGTCAAACCGGATTTGGTGGCGTTGCAAGAAGTGGATCAAAATGTCCTCCGTTCGGACTCGGTGGACCAGCCTTCCGAGCTGGCTCGGCTGACCAAAATGCACGTCGCGTTTGGCGCCAATATCCCCTTGCAAGGCGGCCACTACGGAAACGTGGTGCTGTCTCGCTTCCCGATCCAAACGCATGACAATCATTTGCTGCCTAATATCGCGAGTGGCGAACAACGCGGCTACATCAAAGCGACGATCGAGATACCCGGAATCACGGAACCTGTCGTCCTGATGGCGACGCATTTGGATCATCGCCGCGACGAACGCGAGCGTCTGGAATCGGCCAACGCCATCAATGCCCAAGCCAAGCAGCACCCCCAACTGGTTTCACTGTTGGCGGGTGACATGAATGCGGTCCCAAGCAGCGAGACGATGACGCGGCTCGGCACCCTATGGACCTCGGTAACCGACACTCCGATGCCAACGATCCCGGTGACTGCACCTGCTCGGCAAATCGACTTTATTCTCTATCGCCCCCAAAATCGCTGGAACGTCGTCGATGTCCGCGTACTCGATGAAGCAGTTGCGTCGGATCACCGGGCAATCTTCGCCGTGATCGAGCTACAACCGGGTGCATAACGATGGCGGCCAAGGCCCGCTAACGCATCCGCAGGCGGGCACGCACCGCCACGCGGAATTCGTTGGGGGGGCGGGTTGCGGCCAATTTCGGTACATGGCTCGCGCCGCCAAACATTCGTACGCACCGGTGCCACGAATTTAGCTTCTTCGCACCGTTAGTCCCGCGTCGGCGTGTTCAATAAAGTCGATATGGCACCCCCTATAGACCGTGAAGACAACCCGCTCTGCAGAGGTTCACAAACAGGAAACTCGATGGCAAACCCGCAATTTGTCATTTACGGGTATGTTCGCTAACGTTAAGATCTCTTAACGGAGCGTACACCTATCTTGGTGTGTCCCCCTTTTCCCGCCTTTCAATCCTTCCTCCCTTTCCTTTTTTAGGAGAATTGCGTTGCACGCTAGACTTCCGCGG
This sequence comes from Novipirellula sp., assembly GCF_041583735.1. Taxonomy (NCBI): domain Bacteria; kingdom Pseudomonadati; phylum Planctomycetota; class Planctomycetia; order Pirellulales; family Pirellulaceae; genus Novipirellula; species Novipirellula sp. Next base: position 30,282 of record NZ_JBFHFD010000005.1, on the reverse strand, counting down.
CGAAACGCCGCTTTTACGCTGGTCGAATTACTTGTGGTTATTGCCATCATCGGCGTATTGGTGGGGCTACTGCTACCCGCCGTTCAGGCGGCTCGCGAAGCTGCTCGTCGTATGAGCTGCAGTAATAACTTCAAGCAGATCGGCTTGGGGATTCACAACTACCACTCTGCTTACAACCAATTGCCACTTCACGGCTCGGGGACTTATGTGGTCGGCGGACGCGACCTATGGGATCAACCCTCGCCCACCTCTCCCGCTGCAACGGGCTGTTCAAACCACCGTTTGTCGATGATGGTCGGTATCGTGCCGTTCATTGAACAACAAGCATTGTGGGAACAGATCAGCAACCCGCTTGCAATCAATTCCAACGGATCGGCCAAATCACCCCCCTGGCAAGCGATGGGGCCTCGTCCTGATGAGCGTAATTATCTTCCCTACGTGACGGAATTGGCGACGCTCCGCTGTCCAAGTGACCCTGGTTCGGGATTGCCTTCGTTGGGACGCACCAACTATGTAGCATGCACCGGAGATTCATCGTATCGATCGCGTGATCCGTACTTGAATATCAACGAACAATCCGAGGATGCGAGCGTGACTCTGCCCTACACACCGAGCTCGGGTACGGCACAGCATTCCAACGCAGCGCACCGCGGTATGTTTGTGCTCACCAAGAACATGAAGTTTCGCGACACGTTGGACGGATTGGCCAACACGATCATGTGTGGCGAAATTGCGACGGATCTGGGTGACAAAGACGCGCGTACCTCGTTGCCGTCCAGCGGCGGCGTCGGTGTGACGGGGGAACGGCAAAATTGCCACTTGAATCCATCGTTTATGAAGGCGTCGCTTGATCCCCAACGCCCTCAATTCTGGAATGCGGGCGTCGGTGTCAATTCGAACTGGGGGCGTGGATACCACTGGTACGACGTGATGCCTGTCTATGGACAGATGCATACGATTCTGCCACCGAACTCAGCCGTCTGTACCGACGCCGGTCCCGGAGCTGCCAACGGCGACTTAGTCGCGACCGCATCGAGTCGCCACCAAGGCGGCGCGCACGTCTTGATGGGTGACGGGGCGGTCAAGTTCATCACCGATTCGATCGAAGCGGGGAATGCTGAGAACCCGGTTGTTTATCTTGGCGGTAGCGCTGCCACGAAGAACCAGACCGGGGCGCCAAGTCCTTTTGGACTGTGGGGATCGCTTGGCACCCGTGCCGCGAAGGAAGTGATCAACGGCGAATTCTAAATCGCAACGGCGGTGGAAATCTAGATAGCGAATCGCACTCTCCGTGCGATCCGTTACGAAAAAAACAACAACCTCGAACCTGTTCCAGGTTCGAGGTTGTTTCGTTGAACACGTTAGTGAATGAATGCGGTTACTTTTCAACACCCTTATAATCATTCAATGCTTTTTCGTCCGCAGCAACCTGGGCGTCGTAAGCGTCGATCGCCGCTTGATTCGCATCCTCTAAAATATTGGTGGATTTAGACGACGGGCATCCCGTTACAGCGAGTGCAGCGACAATCAACGCGAGCGAAAAAAGACGATTCATAATTTACCTTTAGGCGGGGATAAAATAGAGAGGAGCCATACACGATGGCTTTGCTCTGATTTTAGTCAATGCTCATTCTTTTGACGAGCTGCGGTCGTCTTGTTTTTGTTGTGCTGCCCCCCTGTTCTTTATTCAAAGCCAGCGTCATCAGATCGAAAGTCCTTTGCTAAAACCACAGATGGCGAGAGTGAAAAACAACTTCATACGTCCGAGGCAGCTAGCCGCTGCAACCAATTTCTGGCGATTAACTCATGCCCCTGCGGCAGCGGATGAACTCCGTCCCAAATCCAGTGCTCGGGTTTGGCAATCTTTGCCGCATCATCAAAAATCTGCTGCGTACGTACGTGGATTGCGTCATAATCCTCAGCCAATGCGTTGACGATGCCGCAGAGCTTATCGATTTCCGATCGCCACTTCGCATACTCACCATCGCTGAATCGATTTGACGGAAGCACAAAAGGATCAAGAAGCACGATTTTCAGATTTGGGTTAGCGCTGCGGCTCGCGTCAAGAATCGAACGATAGTCACGTTCCCATTTCTCTGCCGGAACGTGCGGCAGTTTCGCTCGGATCGTTCGCCCCACATCATTGACTCCGATCAATATGCTCAATAGATCCGGCTGGATCTCAATGGCATCTTTCTGCCACCGCGCACGTAAATCAGCCACCGTGTTACCACTGTGTCCGCGGTTAAAAAATTCCAGCTCTGACGCTGGCATTTCGACCCCTAATTTCGCTGCAATCAGAAAGACATAACTGTGTCCCAGATAGTGATTGCGGTCCTGCTGGTTGCGTCCCCATTTCATGTCGGTGATCGAATCGCCCTGAAACAACAACCGACTGCCCTTTTTTAACATCGGCAATGAAGGTGGATCGGGGGCGTTGGTCTGGCTTTCGCCGGGATCATCGGGGCCAGCCGCTACAAGGTGTGACATGGCACCGGCCCCAAGGGCGGCGGTGGTGATAAACGTTCGACGGGTTAACATGCGTTCTTGTTCCGTGTCGGGAATGTCCGATTTTGCGTGATTTTCCAAATGACACGCTCCCCTGTTCGTAGCGATCAATGCCTTTGATCACCCATTGCAACTGAGCACCAATCGCGAAGGCGAGTTGGGGACATCCAATTGTTGATTGCTTCTAAAACCTGCTGCGGCAAACATTCGTTCGTATTCGGCAAATGTGTAGGCATCGCCTTGGTCGGTACTCATTAGCATCGTCAGTGCAAAGGTCGCCGAAACGGCCGGGGTCACGCGGTCTTCGTCGGGGATAAAATCGAGAGTTACTACGAATCCACCAGGTTTCAGCGCCGCACGGACCTTCTTCAACAGCGTGTTGCAGGTGTCTGTCCCAAAGTGATGCAAAAAATTGGTCAGCAAGATAAAGTCATAATTCTCGCCGAAGGCGACCGACATCGCGTCACCTGGCAATAATGTGTATCGATCGTGGACGCCGGCGAGTTTTGCGTTTTGGTCGGCGACCTCGAGAACTCGTTCAAAGTCCTGAGCAACGATTTCGGCCTCTGCAATTCGTTCGGCGATCGTGATTCCAAAAAGCCCATGCCCCGCCGCGATATCCAGCACTCGCAATGGCGCGTCGCCATGTTTCTCGGCCACGAGATCCGCGATAAAGTGTGCTGCAGGCTTCATCATCGGAGCCATCGACTTAGCAAACTCGACCCACAGTTCGAAGTCGACGTTGGTGCTGCCACCGTCCGGCAGTAACGTGCCGCCCTTGCGAACGGCGCCCGCAACATCACGGTATGTATCCATGATCGCGCCGGCTGCAATAAAACCAGCGACGCTTCCCATGTAACTCGGTGACTTCTGATCCAAAAACACGGCTGAGGTGGGAGTCAACGAGTACTGGTCGACCGATTTCTCGAGAAAACCGATCACGGTTAAATAGTCACACAGAATCCGCATCCCTCGCTCGCTAGCGTCACTCGCTGTCGCGATCGATTTGGCTGAAAGCGGCCCCGCACCGAGCACTGTAAACACCTTTAATTCAATCGCCGCCTTCAATGCACCGGTTCGCTGAAATGCATTCAACGTCTCGAAGATAATAACGGGATTAGGTTCGTTCATAAGGACGTCTCGCTGGTGGTTGTCAACGTGTCACGGAGGTCACCCAATGGGATGAAGCACGGCAACGTGTCGCACTTCGTTTGACGCTTTGAATTGATGAGGTGAATGACGCGAGTTGCTCAGCTATCCAATTGACTTACTTCGACCTCCACTTCCATCACCGATTTTCCTTGTCCGTGATAGGAACCGGAAACGGGTGGAATCCACTCGGGGTGGCGTGCGACGGCGACGGCAATGTGATCGCCCGCGACACGGAGGCCCGCTGTGGAGTCGAAACCTCGCCAACCGGTGCCGGTCAAATAGACTTCGCACCACGCATGCGTCGCTCCGTCGCCGGGTGCCAGGTTTGGGTCATGCCGATATCCACTGACGAATCGGGCGGCGAGTCCGAGATGACGGCACGCCTCCATGAACAAAGTGGCGAAATCACGGCACGATCCTGTCCCTTTTGCCAAGGTTTCGGAAGGTCGCTGAACGCCGATCTCTTCGCGTCGGCCGTATTGCAGTTGTCCCGGAATGGCTTCATTCATCTGGTTCAGCAGATCCAGCGTTGGCAGTGTTTGACCCGGCTTCCAAAACCGCTCGATCCAATCCTTTAATGATTCCGCACCCCGGGTAAAAATGGGCAACATATACGGCAGCAAGTCTTCGCGTTCACCAACGTCGTATTGAAACGGAAACTGCTGGACACGCGGATCCAAACGAACATCGGCGGGCGTGTCCTCGTAGTGGTCGATGACAACTTCGCTGTCGAATTCAAGAAAATCGGCCTGTTGTTGGAACGTGACGACCGCAACCGAGTTCCCGTGGGCGTCGCGGTGCCAATGAATCGCGTGTTCGGGTTGGATCGCCAATTGCGACGAGACGATACGAATGTCGTGGCCTTCCCGAGGTCGCAGCATCACCTTGTGTGCGTGCAACTTGACCGGGTGGGGATATCGGTATCTCGTTTTGTGTATTATTTTGAGTCGGCGCATGTGTAAAGCTTATCGGACACAGGGCTCTAGAAACTACCCCTTGCGGCAAACGAAGACTCGATGGACTCAGAAGACGACGTGATGCAGGCTTTGGCCGCACACGATAAAGCGGTGGATCGCTATGGGCGGACCATTTGGGTTGGTGCCGAACCGACCTACACCGACCGCGGCTCGGAAACACCGCAATGGTTGTTTAATGCGCTCGGCGAGGACAAGCTCCAGCGGGGCCAGCGGATGTTAAAACGGATCGCCAAAGCCAATCCTGGGGCGGCGGTTTTACATTGCGTGGGGCGACAATATAGTGGCGAACCTTGCCCACGTTGGAGTCTGGGGCTCTATTCGCGTCGTGACGGTCGCCCCGTTTGGACGGGGCCACCCGATGTCCTGCTGCTTGATGAGACGACGGATGCCACGACGCCCGAGGCGACGGCTGAAAAGGCTGCCGCAGCACTGACTTCGGTTTTGAATTCAATCGGCTTGACTGCCTCGACGCTTGCCGCTTCGTTGTCCAACCGCGTGGTTTTTCGCACCGACGGACAGGCACCGGTTACCGACGTCGCAGCGCAGCCCCTACTGAATCGGCCATCGCTGCATGGCGAGCAGGTCGAGGGGGCGGAAGTGACCGATTCGTTAGCCGAAAACGGGACCTACCTTGTGGTCTGCTCGGATTCGCAAAATGCGTTGCGAGTGGAATTACCGCAGGTCCGTGATGTGGGCGAATTTGAGCGTTTGTTGTCGGCGTTGGCGACGGCGTCGCGACAAGTCGGCGTTCCCGCGATCATGTTGTCCGGATTTCCGCCGCCAGTCGACGCTACGGTCGCTTGGACCACGATCACCCCCGACCCGGCAGTGATCGAAGTCAATATGGCACCGGTTGGATGTGCGACCGATCTGCTTGGCCGGCTGCGAGAATTGGCGGCCGCTGCGGACGCCGAGGGGCTGGCGACCTACCGGCTGCAGTACAATGGCGTCGAGAACGATTCGGGCGGCGGCGGGCACATCACCTTTGGCGGTGTCCAACCCTCGGCCAGCCCGTTTTTGACCGAGCCAAGTTTGTTGCCCAGTTTGGTGCGGTATTTCCATCGTCACCCGTCGCTTTCCTACCTGCACGCGGTCGATTCAGTCGGATCGGACAGCCAAGCGCCGCGAGTCGATGAGACACTCTCGCAAGCATTGCCAGAACTTTCGCTTGCACTTGAGCTGCTGTCTCGTGTCGAGGATCCGCTGCCGGAAACGATTTGGGGGACGCTCGCTCCGTTTTTGTCCGATCCCTCGGGAAACAGCCATCGAGCAGAGATCAATATCGAAAAGCTAGCGAATCCGTATCTCGGCAGCCGGGGGCGGCTTGGTTTGGTCGAGTTTCGTGCGTTGCGGATGGCGGCTGATCCCGAAACGATGGCATCGTTAGCAGCGTTGTTTCGCGCCATCGTCGCCATGCTTGCCGAGTCCCCTACAAACGAACCGTTGATCGATTGGGGCGAATCGCTGCACCAACGTTTCTCGCTGCCGTATTACTTGCACCGTGATCTCAAAGAAGTGCTGGCGGATTTACAGAGTCACTCGCTAGGACTTGCCGCTCCCTTGGTCGAGCGTGTCCTTTGCGATCGCCAACGCGTCATGAGAGTGTGTGAGTTAGGCGATTCGCGACTCGAATTGCGTCGGGCATTAGAGTTCTGGCCGCTGGTGGGTGACGTTGCAACCCAAGAACGAGGCGGTTCGCGTTTGATTGACTCGAGCACCTCACGGATCGAACTCCGATTGCGGTCGGCTAACACCGAGTCACTCGGCGAATGGACGGTGTCGGTTGGCGGTTGGGTCATTCCACTTCAAGAAGAGACCGACGAGCAGGGGGCGATGCGGTTGGCGGGACTTCGTTATCGCAGCTTCGTACCGCTGGGCGGACTTCATCCCACACTCGGCGCTCAGTCGCCGTTAACGCTGACTCTGACGCATCCCGTTGAAGGAGCATGGCAGATCACCCTACACGAATGGCATCCGCTGGGCGAACCATATCCGGGGTTGCCGTCGACGATTTCCGAAGCCCGCCAACGACGCGAGAATCGTTGTGTCGTCACTTCGCTTGACAAGCCTCCGACCGGGTTAACCCCTCCGCCTGTTGAAGCGTTGGGCCAGTGCGTTGTCGATCTGCGCTGGCAATAAGTTCGGCTTTCGCACTTCGAAGCAGGTTGAATGACGCGTTGCCATCCATCGGGGCCGCCCTGCAAACGAGCCCCGCTACGGATCCAAGTTTTCATTTCCTGGTGGATATAGCCATCTCTGAAACAGCCACGTCAGCAGCGGCATCACTCCCCACGTCATCATCGCAACACTAATCGCAGCAATTCCTGCACTGCCGATCGCGTGAGGTAGCGAGTGGGTGTAGGGTTTGAGAAAACCAACCAGCGGAAGCACCGCGGTGTAGACCGCGATCCAGACGACGATCGCCATCTTGTATTTCGGTGGCGCCGTTAGATTGCAACCGCCGTGATGCGGCAGTTCGAACCATGTTTCCAATCCCGTCAAATGATGAATGTCGGCGGGTTTGCCTTCGAGAGGCTGCAGCCGAGCGACTTTCTCTTTGCGTTGGTCCGAGTGATGCCAGCGATGCATGTTTTCAACGGAATCAAACTTCGAGATCACCCGGTAATGTCGATCACCCGATTGCTGCGGTCGCAGCACGAGCGAGCCAAGATGTCCGGGAAAAGAAAGCGACGTGCGAATCAAATCGCCTATCGCCTGTTCCCACTCACACTCTTTACCCAATTTGGGAAACGCAGTGACAAAAATCGTCGCGGGCTGCGTGGATCCCGACGCGTCGAGATTCGCAACCGGTTCCGCCTTGGCTGCGGCTTCGGTAGTCGTCGTCAGACCAGCCAAAGCGTGGAATCGACGCTTCGGTCGCGGTATGGTGTTACTCCGCAAACTCATTGACGCTCCTCCTTTCGCAGTGATTCTCGGGCCTTTTCCAAAAGTGCAATCATCTGCTTGAGCTCCTTTTGACTGAGACCTTTCAGCAGACTCGACTCGAGTTTTTTGAGCATCGGCATCGCTTGATTGCAGAGGGATTCGCCTTGGGGGGTAATGCTGACATACACCACACGGCGATCTTCGCTACAACGCTGACGCTCAACCCGGCCTTGTTTCTCGAGACGATCAACGACACCGGTGATGGCCGGTACGACCTGGATCATCTGTTGCTTGATCTCGCCACAGGTGAGCTGCCGACCCTCCGATTGGAGGATTCGCAGCATATTAAACTGGGTTAGCGTCAGATCGTGATCGCGAAAGAATCTTGCCAGACGGTTTTCGAGCTGATCACCGGTGCGAAGTAGGCTAACGAGCGTTTCTTGTTGCAATGAAGCGAACGGTTGCTTGCGATAAAGTTCCGTTTGCAGATTTTCAGGGGGCATTGTGCTCTTCCAAGGTACTTGACGTGAAATTAGTTTACACGTAAAACATTGGCGGTCAAGCGGGGAGCATTGGGGGGCACTCGCTGCGTTTGTTCGCTCTCCCCTCGGTTAAATACAATGAAACATTCGTCAAGCCTGTTGTTCAGTTTGCTGCTAATCGCGGTAGCGGGATGCCAATCAAAGAGTCCGCCGCTGGCCGAGGCTGCCGCGATGCCGGTCCCCGAGGTCGAGACTGCGGATGCAACGACACGAAAGATCATTGATTATCGCGAATACACCGGTCGCACCGCGGCGGTAAATTCGGTGGAAATCCGTGCTCGCGTTAGCGGGTATCTGTTGCAAAGCCCCCGCTCGGCCGACAGCGATCGTGTGCAACCGACTGCGAAAGCGGATGCGAACTTGAACAGTTCAATCCCCGAGGTGAACGTCAATGAAGGCGAATTGGTCAAGCAGGGGGATCTGCTATTCATGATTGATCCTCAACCTTATGAGTTGGCGTTACAGCAGTCCAAAGGGTCGCTCGAAGCCGCCGAAGCGAGGCTGAAACAAGCCAATAAGGACTTATCGCGTTCCGATGCGTTGCTTGATCGCAATGCCACCAGCGCTGCGGAATACGACCAGGCCGTAGCGGCGGTGGCGGAACTGCGAGGCCAGATCGAGAATCTGCGGGCGACCGTTGCCCGTAATCAATTGGATCTCGATTACACCCGTGTCCGGTCTCCGATCGATGGGCTGCTTGGTCGCACGTTGGTCACCAGTGGCAATCTGGTCGCGGCCGACACAACGATACTAACCACCGTGGTTTCGGTCGATCCAATCTATGTCGATTTCAACGTCGATGAGCAATCGGTGCTCGATTACCGAAAGCGGATGCTCGAGGGCGAGGTCAAAGACGCTCGCCAAACATCGATTCCGATCCGCTTAGGTCTTGCCAACGAAGATGGTTTTCCTCACGAAGGGGCGATCAATTTTGTTAACAACATCACCGATCCAAGCAGCGGGAATACGCGTGTGCGTGGGACATTTAATAATGACACAGGGATACTTTCGCCAGGTTTGTTTGCCCGTATCCAAGCGCCGTTCACGTCGGAATATGAAGCGGTGTTGGTTCCCACCAAGGCGATCGGCATGGATCAACAAGGTCGTTTTGTGATGGTGGTTGGCGACGGCAACAAGGTGCAACGTCGCAGCATCAAGATGGGCGATATCGTGGACGACATGACGGTCATCCGTGAAGGCGTCAAGCCGGGCGAGACTGTGGTCACGTCGGGGTTACAGAAAATTCGGCCCGGTAGCGAAGTGCGTCTTCAGGGAGCGAAGTCGTGATTAGCAATTTTTTCATTAACCGTCCCGTTGCGGCAAACGTGATCGCATTCATGACGGTGATCTTGGGTATCGTCGGTCTGGTGAATCTGCCGGTGGAACGTTATCCAAACATCACACCGCCGACAATCCAGGTTACCGCGAGCTATCCGGGCGCGAGTGCCCAAGTGATGACCGACACCGTTGCTGCGCCTCTGGAGCAGCAGATCAATGGCGTCGAAAACATGTTGTACATGCAGTCGACCTCGTCATCCAACGGCAGCTATTCGTTGACCGTCACTTTCGAAGTCGGAACGGATCTCGAGGAAGCTCAGGTTTTGGTTCAGAACCGTGTGGCGCTTGCCGAGCCTTTTCTGCCATCGGATGTACGCCAACAAGGGATCTCGGTGCAAAAACGGTCGACCAACATTTTGCTGGTTGTCTCGTTGACCTCGCCCGATAACACGTTTGACAGTTTGTATCTTTCGAACTACGCCAATCTGCGTCTGAAAGACGAACTCAGCCGTGTCGAGGGTGTTGGTGATGTGACCGTTAGCGGCACCGGGGCGTACAGCATGCGGATCTGGGCTGACCCGACCAAGATGGATGCTCGCGGGTTGACATTCACCGATCTAATGACGCAGCTGCGACAACAAAATGTTCAAGTCGCCGCAGGGCAAATCGCTCAGCCGCCACTGGATGATTCGCAAGCCTTCCAATACACGATGACGGCGCTCGGACGATTGTCGGATCCAAAGCAGTTCGAAGACATCATTGTCAAAGTAGGCGAGGACGGCAGTCTGACCTACCTCCGCGATATCGCTCGCGTTGAACTCGGGGCGCAAACCTATGACACGTTTGCGCAAAAGGGGGGAATTAGCTCTGCCAGCGTTTTGATTTACCAACTGCCTGGCGCGAACGCACTGGATGTCGCCGAAGGAGTCAAGGCTGCGATTGCCGACCTCTCTGAATCATTTCCCGAAGGCTTGCAATACGACGTCCCGTTTGACACCACTATCTTCGTTTCCTCGGCGATACACGAAGTTTATAAGACGCTGTTCGAAGCTGGGGTGTTGGTTCTGGTCGTGATTCTGGTCTTTCTTCAGAATTGGCGTGCGGTCTTGATCCCGGCAACGACCGTTCCGGTGACCATCATCGGCGCGTTTGCGATCATGCCGCTGCTAGGTTTTTCCGTCAATCTGCTGACCTTGTTTGGATTGGTGCTGGCGATCGGTATTGTGGTCGACGATGCGATTGTGATTGTTGAAAACGCATCGCATCATATCGAAAGGGGCGAGTCGCCCAAAGAAGCAACGATTCGCGCCATGAGCGAAGTCACCGGACCGGTGATCGGGATCACGGCGGTGCTGATGGCGGTGTTCATTCCAACCGCGTTTTTGGCGGGGATTACGGGACAGCTGTATCGGCAATTTGCATTGACGATCGCGGCAACCGCTTTTCTGAGCGCGGTCAATGCATTGACGCTGAAACCGGCCCAGTGTGCTTTGTGGCTGAAACCGGCGAAACCCGAAAACGAAAAGTTCTTTCTGTCGCGATGGTTTAACCGCGTGTTTGGATGGGTGGAAACATTCTATGTCTTCTGCGTTCGCGGTCTGATCCGTGGCTGGCCCGTGGTGATGTTGGCGTTTGTGCTCACGACTGCGGGCACGGTGTGGTGGTACCAGAAAGTGCCGACGGGATTTTTACCGACCGAAGATCAAGGCTACTTGATTACGGCGATCCAGCTGCCTGATGCCGCGTCGCAGGACCGGACCCGCGAAGTCGTCGACCAGATGAATGCGATCCTTGCGGAACAGCCCGGTGTGAAGACTTGGTTTACGCTCGGTGGCATGTCGCTATTGGAAGGAAGCCAGTCGTCCAACGCGGCAACGATGTTCATTGGATTAAAAGATTGGGAAGAACGCACGACGCCGGAACTTCAACAAGGGCCACTCATTGGCCAGATCACTCAAAAGTTTGCCGCAATCAAAGATGCCTTCATTCTCGTCATCCCGCCTCCTGCGATTCAAGGATTAGGCACGAGTGGCGGTTTCGAGATGCAAGTCGAGGACCGCGGAGGAGTGGGGTTGGATGAGTTACAAAAGGCGGTCAACGAGCTGCTTGCCAGTGCGGCGAAGCAGCCCGAGCTGGAACGAGTCAATTCGACGTTCCGCGCCGGGGTGCCTCAATTGTACGCGGACGTCGATCGCGCCCAAGTGCTCAGCATGCAGATTCAACTCGGAGAGGTATTTACGACGCTACAAGCCGCGTTGGGATCGGCGTATGTGAATGACTTTAATAAATTTGGACGCACCTATCGCGTCACCCTACAAGCCGACGCGCCGTACCGAGACGAGGTGGATGACGTGCGTCGTTTGAACGTCCGCAATGCCAAAGGGGAAATGGTGTCGCTGGGCAGCTTGATCCGGGTTGACGAAACTTTCGGACCTCAGATCATCCGTCGATTCAATTTGTATCCGTCAGCGAATGTGACGGGATCTGCGTCGGCCGGAACCAGTTCGGGCGAAGCGTTGCAATCGATGGCTCGCTTGGCGAAGGAGCAATTTCCAGAGTCCATTGGCTTTGATTGGAGCGGCGTTTCGCTGCAAGAAAGTCAAGCCAAGGGCGAGGAAATCTACGTGTTTGGTTTGGCGGTGTTGATCGTCTATCTCGTGCTGGCGTTCTTGTACGAGAGTTGGGTGCTGCCGTTTGCCGTCATCCTGGTCGTGCCACTGGGCCTACTGGGCACCGTTGCTGCGATCTCGATGATGGGAATGGACAACAATACGTACGTGCAAATTGGGGTGGTGCTGATCATCGCGCTTGCCAGCAAGAATGCGATTCTGATTGTCGAGTTTGCTCGCGATTTGCGGATGCAGGGTAAATCGATTCGCGAAGCGGCACTGGCTGCATCGCGGATGCGTTTCCGTCCGATCCTCATGACCTCCTTCGCCTTCATTTTGGGTGTGTTACCGCTGGTCTTTGCGACCGGGGCAGCCGCTGCGAGTCGGCGTTCTCTGGGAACGGCGGTGTGCGGCGGGATGATCACATCGACCGTCTTGGCGGTCTTTTTTACACCCGTGTTCTTCGTTGTCTTTCAGTGGATCAGTGAACTCCGGCAACCCCCAGCGAAGAAACCTGATCCCGTCGAGCTGGTTTCATAGTCCACTTTTCCCAGTCTTTAAGTTACCACTCCCTCGATTCCCAGTCCCTCGAATCCTCCTAGGATCGCTGGCTGGGAACCTGGAACTTTGGCTCGGTATTTGCTGGCTTCTCAATGTCTTTTTGCTCTGCAAAACAAGCTTCATTCGCTGCGTTTAAGTTTCGCTGACAAGATCAATCGAGGAGTCGTTTTGATGAAAACCACCATCGCTGCCGTGGCATTGACCCTGTTTCTGGTTTCCTCCACAGCCGGAGCCGGTGATCCAACCGGCGACCCTCGCTACGAGCACCCCGTGGTGAAGGATCACGGTGGTGTCGTTGTTCTGCCCAACGCGGCTTACCAGCCGAAGCGAAGTGCCAAGGTGATCCTTGATATTACGTCCGATCAGATGGAGGGAGGCGTGCTGCTGGGGCTCGATCGAGCCGCGTTGATCCTGAATCAATACACTGCAGCCGACGCAGGCACCGAACATGATTTCAACATGACGGTTATCTTGCATGGCCCGGCGACCATCGCGGCGCTTGCGGATGAGGCGTTTGCAAAACATGTTTCGTCCTACAAAAAGGATTTGGGCAAGGCCAAGAACCCAAACCGCGAGATCGTCAAGACATTGACCAATGCGGGAGTCGAAATTGTGGTTTGTGGCCAGGCGCTGGCGCATCACGGGTTCGCGACCGACGAGGTGTTGTCGGAGGTCAAAGTTGCCGTCTCTGCCGCGACCGCCAACATCCAGTTACAGATGTCCGGCTACGCCTACATCCCCTTTAAATAGCGGGATGATGGGTAAGTGACGATGGAGCAGCCACCGTATTGCGAGGTCCCTAACCCGCTATCAGTCCGAAGCTTAGTCTCAGCAAAAAATGCGGAGAGTCCAATCAAGCTCGTTTCGGCAAGCACCACACGAATCGATTGGCTTCGTGTGGTGCCAATCGCCCGCATCACGCCAAACAGCCAAGTCAGCGAGCGCCCCGCTGCGATCACCCTGTTCGCGATTGCCAAAGAGATGATCGACAACGTTACCAACGGCAGACAACTCGTCGCCCAAATCATTCCGTCTGCGCGTCGCCTCGTCGCTTGACGAGCGTTTGCGGTCGCTATCGCACGTTCGTTGATCCGCAATCCCTCGATGGTGTTTGCTGACAAACCCACGGGAAGCTTGAATTCGTCGACCGGGCAATCGATTTGTGAATGACTCTGCTGACCCAAGATCACTCGCAGTGCACCACCCACCGCGGATGGCGAGGGCTGATCCGGCACCGCCACTTTTCCTCGCCGCCACAATGGAGTGAATCAATCCCCTCGCCCCTCCTTACTGCTCGCTTTCAATCTCGCCCTCTTTTGCAAAATAGTTTAGTGCAACCCCTTGTAGCCGAATCTTAGATCTGCCATTTTGTTGCGACTGATTCTCAGTATCAGTCGCAATTCAACGACGCAGCAAGCGACGGGCTCATCCATGCCCTTTAGCCAGCCACGCTCGGTCCCTATCCAAGATCCGCAGATCACCACCCTGGTGCACTTTGCGTGTTTTGGGGTGATCCCTTACCTCGTGTGTCTCTGGCTGGAGAAGTTTGATGCCTCATTGCAGTGTTTGTCTTAATGGGTGCGGGGAGCGTTCGCTGCGTGCGGTTCTGCCGTTCGCACCCACGTCCCATTCGAAACGATCCGCGTTCCCCCCTGTTGAACTGCTGGTGATCATTTCGATCGTCGGCGTGTTGGTGGGGCGGTTGTTGCCCGCAGTCCAAGCCGCCCGCGAAGCAGCACGGCAATGGTGATTCACGAGGCACTCGATCCTTTAAGAAGAAACACCTATGGAATCAACCCATTCCGCCTCCATCCCCAAACGAAACCGTCGTCGACGATCGGTCTGGCTGCGTTTGCTGATCCATTCCCACTGGATGAGTTCGGCGGTCAGTTTGGTGGGCATGATTTTGTTTGCGATCACCGGTATCACGCTGAACCATGCGTCGCAGATCGAAACGACACCGACAACACGAACTTGGTCCGATGTGTTGCCACCTCGATTACAAACGTCCATTGGCGTGTCGATCGACGAAGACTCAGCAGAGTTACCCGTGCCGGTTTCGGAATGGATCGGCAATCAACTTGCGATCTCGATTGGGAACCATCAAGCGGATTGGTCGGAGGACGAGGTCTATGTTTCGATGCCGGGCCCGGGATCCGACGCCTGGCTTGCGATCGATCGCAACAGCGGTGCGGTGGAATTTGAATCAACCCACCGCGGCTGGATCTCCTATTTCAACGATTTACACAAAGGGCGTCACACCGGAAACGCATGGAGCTGGTTTCTCGATGTCTTTGCTGTTGCCACGTTGGTGTTTTGCATCACTGGCTTGTTATTGCTTTATGAACGCGCCACTCATCGACGATGGACATGGCCGTTGGTAGGGCTCGGACTCATTGCCCCTTGGATCTTGATCATCTTGTTCATTCACTGACCCTTTGACCGAAAAAGCAAATGAAACTCTTTTTAGCCGCGGCGCTACTTACCATCGGATTCAATTCGATCGCGAAAGCGAATGACGACACCGTCCAACTCGAAGCGACCGTTGAAATCCCGAAACTGAATGTCTCGGAGTATCATCGCCCCTACGTTGCCGTCTGGGTTCAAGACCAAAACCGCAACGTGGTCGCCAATTTAGTTGTCTGGTACCAAATGAAAAAGGGAAACGAAGGCGAGGGGACGAAGTGGCTTCCCGATCTTCGTCAATGGTGGCGTCGTTCGGGACGCAGTCTTGAACTTCCCATAGACGGGGTAACCGGGGCAACCCGTCCGGCCGGCAAACATACGTTAAAGTTCGCAAGCAAGGACAAGCAGCTGGCGGAACTCGCATCCGGCGAATACGAGCTGATTGTCGAAGCCGCTCGCGAAGTCGGCGGACGTGAAATGGTGCAAATCCCTTTCACTTGGCCGCCTGAAAAAATCGTCACCCGCAGTGCAGCAGGTAAAACCGAACTGGGCGAAGTATTGCTGACGGTGAAACCGTAACCCCAACTTTCAACAATGGCCACGCACGGCAGTTTTTTCAGCTTGGTCCCTCACGCACTCATTTCCCGCACAAGCACATCCCCCCTTCTTTCTTGGAGAAACCCAATGTCTCGTTTTCTGCTCACTTCGCTACTCATCACGATGTTTGCGACCACCGCCTTTGCTCATAAAGTTTGGTTGCGTCCATCGCAAACCGTGCTTTCGGGGGCGGAACCTTGGATCACGGTGGACGCCGCTGTTTCGAACGATCTGTTTTACTTTAATCACTTTCCACTGCGTCTGGATGGCCTTGTCATCACCGCCCCCGATGGTAGCGGCGTGGAAGCCGACAACGGTGCGACCGGAAAGTATCGCAGCGTGTTCGACTTGTCGCTGAATCAACGGGGGACGTATCGCATCGCGATCGTCAATCACGGTGCCTTCGCCAGCTGGGAAGAGGGCGGCGAGCGGCGGCGATGGCGTGGCAGTGCAGCCGAGATCGCCGACGCGATTCCCGCCGCCGCCGAGAACTTGCAAGTCACGGAGAGCTTGAGCCGCATTGAAACCTTCGTGACTAACGGTGCTCCCACGGAAACCGCGTTGCAGCCCGTTGGCAAAGGAGTCGAGCTTGTCCCGGTCACTCACCCCAATGATTTGTACGCGGGGGAAACGTGCAAACTTCGCTTGTTGGTCAATGGGAAACCGCAAAGCGATCTGCATGTCACCGTGATTCGCGGCGAGACACGGTACCGCAACCAGCAAGATGAGCTGCGATTTACCACCGACGAACGCGGTGAATTTTCCGTGACTTGGCCTGAATCGGGAATGTATTGGCTCGAGACTAGCAGCGAAGATAACGCGACGAGCATCTCCCATGCCGAGCGTCGACGAATGAGTTATACAGCAACACTCGAAGTATTGCCTCAGTAAGCAGCAGGTCGAACGTCGACAATAGTCCCAAAAACTCAGGTGACCTGGTACCGCACCAGGTACCATCCAGATCCGATTGAGCTGATGGCTTGCAATTCGTGAGCATCCGAAAGGCCACCGACGAACGAGTGGGGACGGGCATGCGGAGGATGCCATTCGGCCCAGTCGCCGCCATCAGATCCAGTCAACTGCAACTTGATCGATCCGTCGCTGCCACGCTCGACCGCGCTCACGTACACCGTCTCACTCGCCAATCGTGGCGAGTGCAAGAGGACTAACGTCGTAGGGCGACCAAATGGATAAGCCATATAGGGCCCGATCGTCGACAGCTCGCCATCGGTCGTTGGCCAATCGACTCGAAGTGGAGCGACGATCGACTCGAGTTCATCGACGCGGCAAGCAAAACGGATTCGCTTCGCTTGCCATGCGATCACGTCATGATGAATCGCCAACGAAAACCACATCGCGACCATCGCGGTAATCGCCAACAGCGAGCGCAGGGAGCGGGTATTTTGGCCTTGTGGACGTCGGCCCAGCGTTGCGGCTAACAGTGTGGACAAACTTGCCAACGCCATCGCACTCGTCATCGCCAACACGATTGCTCGCGGCCACCCCACCTGCGAAGCGAGTTGTAGCGGCGCGGAAACAGCAAACTGAACCGTCCTTTCAAACAACGGGTCCACCGCGAGCAGGATCAAAACCATCGTCAACGAAACAAGTTGAACGCGCCAAATGCCTTTCACTTACATTCCCCCATTTTTTCCCTCGCGAGCAAAAGTCGTCAAGACTTTCGTCCAACGACGCCTGCCCCCCGGGAACTCTTGACGAGTTTTGTCATGAAAATGCTTTACAGCATCGCGTTTTGACACGAGATTCATGTCGTCCCTTGCGACTCGGGTTCGCATGGTTTTCCCCAACCACTACCTGACGTCACTTCGTCACTCACGATTCGCAATACGCCAACGCCATGAGTGCAAAACTGGTCGCCAGATTCTTGTCATTTTCGAACCAACGCCGGTTGTCGTTACTCCAGGACCCGTCGGCGTTTTGACGACTGGCAAGCTCGGCGACCAAGTCCGCCTTCCAATCGTGTTGGGTTCCGTCGGCAGCGTCGACCGACTTCAGCCCCGCGGCATTCAATGCCGCAGCAAACGTGTGGTAGTAGTAATACAATCCCGCCGACCCCATGCCGGGGTTGTTGTCAACATCGTAGTGGTCCGCAATCCACTGCAATGCCGCTTTGACTCGCGGGTCTGTCGGGGTCAGCCCCGCAAAGATCATGCTTTTTAGCCCCGTGTAGCCCATCGATCCGTAGCTTCGCAGTCCGCCGTTGGCAGTGTAACGTTCCTCGGACGTGCTCGGATCGATCTGGGTGGTCGGGATCTCGTAATAAAACCCTCCGTCATCCACCTTGGACGCGAAGCCGGTATCGTTGTACTTGTTGTCGAGGTTCTGGCATCGGGAAACAAAGGCCAATGCACGTTGGATCGCGGGATCCTCAGGCCCCGACTCGGTCGCACGAAGTGCCGCGATGAAGTAACCCGTATTGGACAGATCCGGACGTCCATCGCCCCCGTACCCCACGCCTCCGTACCATGGGTCCGAGGGGTCACGTTTACCCTCGCCATACTGGATGCCGGTTACAAACGCTTTGGCACGCTTAAGAATGGCGTTGTACTGTCCGCTGCTGTTGGCTTCGGATAGACAAACCATTGCGACGCACGTTTCATAGTTTCGCAATCGACCGTTTCCGTAGATACCGCCATCCGGCTTGACGTAGCCTTCGAGCGCCTTCAGCCCCTCGGCGACCATCGGATCGTCGATTCCACGACCGTTGCGAAGTGCGGCGGTGATCGCCAAAGCGGTCACGCCCGGTCCGACTTTGTCCGAGAACGTCCCCGCATCGGATTGCCCCGTTTTCGCCAGAAAGGCGAGCCCGTTAGCGACAATCTCCTGTCGCAGCAATTCGGATCGGGATCGTTGTTTGGCCTCGTCGGCCACGGCGGGAACGCAAGTCATGCCGAGCGCGATCGCGGCGACAAAAATCCGTCGTCCGCGGTGAAATTTCCATCGTCCAGTCATCTAATGTCTCCCAAAAACCAACGTTTTGCCGCACCGATGCGTGCGGCATTCATGTGGAGACAGAGAAAAGCAAGCGATGTGCCGTCAGCTGAAATGCGTGATTTTAATCAGCCCAACTCAGATCAGTCCCAGTGATTCGATCGCCTCGGCAACGCTGGTAAAGCCGGCGATGTTAGCGCCTCGCGCGTAGTTGCCGGGAACGCCGTACTCGTCGGCCGTCGCTAGGCAGCGATCATGGATGTCCTTCATAATGGATGCCAATTTGCGATCAGTAAATTCAAACGACCATGTATCACGGGACGCGTTTTGTTGCATCTCCAGTGCGCTGGTTGCGACACCCCCCGCGTTGGCGGCTTTTCCGGGAGCGTAGGCGATGCCCGCTTCGATAAACAACTCGATTGCTTCGGGGGTGGTGGGCATGTTCGCCCCTTCAGCAACCGCAATACATCCATTTTCAAGCAGCGTCGCGGCATCCTTTCCGGTCAACTCGTTTTGCGTCGCACACGGTAATGCAACGTCGCATTTCGTTTTCCAGATGTTGCCGTCGCGGTGATAACGGGCGTCATCTCGAAATTCACAATACCGCCGGATCCGGCCCCGTTCCACTTCCTTGACTTGCTTTAATGTCGGCAGATCGATTCCCGCCTTATCGTAGATGTAACCGCTCGAGTCGGAACAGGCGACCACGCGTCCACCGAGTTGCGTCACCTTTTCGATCGCATAGATTGCGACATTACCAGAACCGGAAACGATACAGGTCTTGCCATCAAGTGATTGGGATCTGGCACTCAGCATCTCTTGAACAAAATAGCCTAATCCATACCCGGTCGCTTCGGTACGAACCAGGGCGCCGCCAAAGCGCAGACCTTTGCCAGTCAGCACGCCCGACTCGTAGCGATTACTGATGCGTTTGTATTGTCCAAACAGGTATCCGATCTCGCGTTTCCCGACTCCGACGTCACCAGCGGGAACATCGGTATATTCCCCTACATGACGACACAGTTCCGTCATAAAGCTTTGACAGAACCGCATGACCTCGGCATCGCTGCGGCCTTTGGGGCAAAAGTCACTGCCTCCTTTACCTCCGCCGATTGGCAACCCCGTCAACGCGTTTTTGAATATCTGTTCAAACCCTAGAAATTTGATGATCGACAAATTAACCGATGGATGGAACCGCAAACCACCTTTGTAGGGGCCCAATGCACTGTTGAACTGTACGCGAAAGCCGCGGTTGATATGCACTTGTCCTTGATCGTCTTGCCATGGAACGCGAAAGATGATCTGACGCTCAGGTTCGCAGATGCGTTCGATGATCTTTTGCTCGGCAAAGCGAGGGTACTTTGACAATACCGGTCCCATCGAAGAGAAAACTTCTCGGACCGCTTGGATAAATTCTGTTTCGCCATGGTTGCGTTGTTGAACGTTCCAAAAGACTGACTCTAGCTTTTCATCCATCGTGACTTTCTGATGTAGGATGCGTCGGAGGGTGTCTGCACAAAGATTGATTTTCAAACCGAACGACCGAATGCAATCGATGCGATTCTTGCACCGGGAAAGCAACTGGCATGCCGGTGTTCGAACCGCAGCAGCAGCTTCGATAGCCGTTTTGGCCCTCGCCACGATTGGATGGTGACGAATCTGCGGATAATGCCAAAACGCGGCGCTGTGAAGCACTTTGAAGCGAAACTCGTCCAGAGTTTCGGGGGGCGTGCGTCAATCGAACGAAAGTCTTGACGACTTTCGCTACGCTGAAAGTGCACAACCTCTTATAGGAGAAACTGCTCCGCCGCGTTCGCCAAAGCGTCTAGCCAAAGCAGCTGCGAAGTGACCGTCGACGTGCCGACGGAATGCCGACGAGCCCCATGATCGAGTATCAGATCATTGCCATCGTGCCTTGATGGCGACATTCTTTCCCGCTGGTGCATATTTTGCCAGCACCGAGAAGGCACGACCGATCGCGTCAGCCGCTAAGTGTCAGCTTTAAGTTACGCGATGTAACCTTGCGTTGACAGTTTAACGTTGTTTTAACCGCCACCGACACGCCATTTAGACGATCCGTAGCACTGCTAGGGTGACTCGGCCCACAAAACAGATCAAAAACACTCACGCGAGAATGGATGGAACAACGTTTGCTAACGTTTGCATTCGAACAAGCGAGTTCGTGTGCGTTGTTGTGTGCCAATTCTTCGAAGGAAACAATTGTGGCGATTGCAGTTAGAAACAGTGAGGTTACCATCGAAACCAATCACGGTCTTGTCTTTAAAGTGGTGGTTCCCACCAACGACTTGGATCGGCAAGTCAAAGAGGGAGCAACCACGCCGCGTCAACAACAGCAGGAAAATCCCCCCGTCACGCCTCCTGTTCATGAATAAGCGACCGACTTGATTTGAACAGTGTCGTCAAAGCGTTAGAGGGATCCCGAAATCGGGTTCATGACGCGATCGGTTCGTCTCTTCATCACTGCCACGCTTTTCACTTCTTCGCTTTCTTGCGAGACTTTTCCATCTTGTGAACGGCGTCGGCTGCGACCACCCAACCGCGGCAATTCAAAGCGCCACAGCGGCACTGGGGGGTGCCTTCGTGAGGCTCCCACTGATAATCAAAAACAATCTCTGATTCGGGTTCGATATTGCAGATTGCGACCAACCCGAGTGAGTATTTGGTGAGCTGCACCAATTCGGAATTCGGGCTGCAGCTGTGATTCAAAAATGCGGCGGGAATCGTTGGCTCGAGATACCAGGTCTCGTTCAGCTCCATGACATAGTTCGACCCGTGGTAGTTTTCATGAGACAGTAGTTGTCCGGTGACCTCGAATACTAATTCGCCTGGCAAAAATTGACGGACCGCATAGACGCCGAGGCCATATTTGCCTTTGCGAACTTCGACATCGTCGTCGTGATAACTTCGGTAGCCGTGAATTTCATCAACTTTCTGCTGAAGCTTTTCGCGACGCTTCTTACCGGATTTCTTTTTCATTGTGCACAAAGTTGCGGATTCAAAGTGGGGATGCCGTGTGGTGGCCTGCCCGTGGTTGCTCGGCCGTCCAGCACCAAGCGTACAAAAAAATTATCGCAAGCCGATTTAAACGCCAAGACTAAAACAGTCCGTCGTGCTGGAATAGTGGGCGAACCACACGATCTGCGGGCTGTTGATGACAATCGTATCGAAAAAGAGACTTTACCAAGGATCGGACGAACTCTCCGAACGGTGCCCACTCTCCGAACGGTGCCCATTGCAGCTAGCTTGACGCCTTAATGACAAAGAATGCTTTTTGAAGCAGACGTGCGGAGAAGCGTGTATGCTTTTGGTCTCCACACCCCGCCCCCCCCGAAGCAACCTACTTCACGACAGCGTTTGCGTCACCGCGAAAGGTTCCCTGCCATGCGTCTAGCCTCGATTCTCTTGATTCTCGGTTGTGCGGTCCTGTTTATTGCTACGAGCACACGCGGCGCAGACTCTCTGCCTGCGGTGTCGGTCGCAAGCGGATCGCTACAAGTCGGCATTGCGGAAATGGATATCACTCCGCCGACAGGTTTTCCGATGGCGGGTTACTATCACGAGCGATTGGCCGAAGGAACGATCGATCCGCTAAAGGCAAAAGCGATCGTGTTTCGTGACGGTGACACGACGGCAGCGTTGGTGGTTTGCGATTTAATTGGCATCGCCAGCGACTTGTCTCGCGAAGTTCGCAGTCTAGCCTCACAGAAAACGGGAATACCGGCCGATCACATCGTGATCTCGGCAACCCACTCGCACACCGCTCCGGATTACATGAAAGAGTTGTATTTATATCTGGGCAAAGAGCAACAATTACCACTACGAGCAAAGTATATCGAGAAACTGATTAGCGAACCGGTTAATGCGATCGCCCAAGCGTATACCAATGCGAAGCCTGCGGAGTTGGCCCACGGATCCGCAACCCAAATCACCCCCGTGTCTTTCAATCGCCGCTCGGTGATGCGAGACGGTAGTGTTCTGACTTGGCAATCCGAATCGAATCCCAACCGCATCCGTGCCGCTGGCCCCATCGATCCCCAGATTGGTTTACTCGCGATCCGTGATCCCAACCGCAGTACGACACGCGGCATCCTCAGCAATTTTGCATTGCATCTCGATACCGTCGGAGGGATGAAATGGAGTGCCGATTATCCATTCTTTATCGAACGTACGTTGCAGGAGGCATTGGGCAACGATGTGGTGTCCCTCTTTGGTGCCGGTTGCTGTGGCGACATCAACCACGCAAACCCGGCGTCGAGTGTTCGCAACAAGGCAGACTTCATCGGGAATTCGATCGGCGGTTCGATCCGTGACGAACTCGCTCGGCTGACACCGATCACGGACACACACCTCGCCGTGAAATCAAAGGTCGTCCAGTTGGAATTGCAAGAGGCCACCGCGGAACAGGTGCAACGAAGTACCCAGACCATCGATCTGGTCAAAAGCGGCACCAAAGTCGATTTCTTTGACCATGTGACTGCTTACAAAATGCTGATACTCGATCAATTCCGCCACGATAAACCGCATGCCAAGTCGGCCGATTATCTTACATGGGGAATGAGTCGATCGTTGGCCGGAATTGGCGACACCTTGCCCGTCGATGTGACGGTGATGACGATCGGACATGACGTGGCCATTGTGTGTCTTCCCGGCGAAGTGTTTGTCGAACTGGGACTGGCGATCAAACAAGCCTCGCCGTTTCGCACGACCCTTGTGGTAGAACTATCCAACGTGGTGGAAACAATCTACGTCCCACACCGTGCCGCCTACGCAAGCGGCAGCTACGAGGTCACCAATTCGACCGTCAAACCGGGCAGTGGCGAGATTTTGGTCGAAACCGTAGTCACGCTGTTGCGACAAGCGGCGATGGAAAACAGGTGAACACCGTTGCTGCAACGTATTCAGGTTCAGGACTAGGCAGAGCATCGTCATCACGCTGCGGGCGGGATCGAAAACACTCGGCCGCGGTTTATCCAGGCGGCTTGAACCTGTACAATTTTGCCCCCTTCCAATTTCTGACTCTTCTTCGGTCGAAACGCAATCGTCTTCCCCCTTCTACTACAAGATTTATGGATCGAGCCTCCCTTTTCGCCCGCATCACCTTGCTGGCCATTTGTTTTACGACTTGTTGGGCAATTCCATCGACCGCAGCGGAGGACAATCACGTGCTTCGCGGCGATAATCTTGTCGCTTGGTGTATCGTTCCGTTTGACGCAAAAAAGCGCACTCCCGCGGAACGCGCCGCGATGTTAAAGGAACTGGGGATCACCCGAGCTGCCTATGATTGGCGTGCTCAGCATATCCCGACCTTCGAACAAGAAATCTTGGAATACCAGAAACATGGCATCGAATTCTTTGCGTTTTGGGGTGAACACGAAGATGCATTCAAGTTGTTTCAGAAATACGACCTGCATCCTCAAATTTGGCAGATGCTTCGCGACAGCGGCGGCGACACCCAGGATGCAAAGGTCGAAGCGGCGGCACAGCAGATGCTTCCGCTTGCCAAATGCACTGCTGCGATCGGATGTCCACTGGCTCTGTACAATCACGGAGGCTGGGGCGGCGAACCTCTGAATCTTGTCGCGGTTTGTCAGCGTTTGCACGAACTCGGCCAAAATCATGTTGGCATTGTTTACAATTTCCACCACGCTCACGGTCACATCGGCGACTGGGCAGCGTCCTTTGCCCTGATGAAGCCGTTCCTGCACTGCTTGAATCTGAACGGGATGACCCCGGACGAGCACCCCAAAATTCTCGGCATCGGCAAAGGGCAACACGAATTGGAGATGATTCGTGTCGTGGTCCAAAGCGGTTATGACGGACCGATCGGGATTCTTGACCATCGCAATGAGCTTGATGCACGCGATTCGCTGATCGAGAACCGCGAAGGATTGAAGTGGATTCGCCAGGAACTCGGCGCTCGCGGCAGTGCGGGACCGCTGCCGCCGACTCCACCGAATTATGTCAAGCCAGACCAGCGCGACGGGGCTCATTCAGGACGCATTTTCCCCGGCGCCGACAGTTATCGAAAACCGGGCATCACTGTCGAAGTCCGCACGTCGATTCGCAGCCACGATCGCTACAACATCCTCGTCGCAAGCGACCCCAAGGCATCATCGGATCACTGGGAGCTGTTTTCGATGAACGCTAACGGACGTTTGACCGCCTACCTGCCTGGCAAGACTCCTGACCATGTTCATACCAGTGCAATGATTTGCGATGGCAATCCGCACACAATCATGATGATCTATGAACCCAATCGAATTCGACTGTATGTGGATGCAGAACAAGTCGCGGATCAATCGATCGTGGCTAACAAAAGCAGACCGCGTGTGGCTGGCCCTTTGGGTATTGGGCGGCTTGTCGAACGTGACTTCGGATTTGACGGCGAAATTCAGTGGGTTCGGATCTCTAAGGGAATCCGCGAAATTTCGACGAAACCGATTCTCGAGGCGTCCCGTGATGGTAAAACGCTTGGATTGTGGGAATTGGGCAGCACGCAGGCGGAAGCGTCGGAGCGATTCGATCATCACCGTGAACTCGATTCCGAACCATCGACGATCCTGCAAGCGACCGACGCGACTGAGCTTCCCTACGACATAAACACGGTAACACGGATCATTCGTGAGTCGCAAGAATCGGGTGACCCGGTGCGAGGCGCCAGCGTCTTTGCCGATGCCAAATTGGCGTGTTTGTCCTGTCACAAAATCGGTATGCACGGCGGAGCGGTCGGTCCCGATTTGTCCAAGATTGGCAAAGATCGCACATTGTCGCAGATCGTCGAATCGGTGTTTTGGCCGCAACGCGATGTGGCAGACGAGTTTATGACCTGGAAGTTGCTAACAGCAGACGGCAATGTCATCACCGGATTCAAACACAGCTCGAACGATCAACAAGTGGTTATCCGCGACTCTGCCTCGGCCAAGTTAACGGCCATTGCCGTCGATGAAATCGAAGAGGAAATTGCTGCCGGTTCGGTGATGCCGAGCGGACTGACTGCGGCGATGTCACGTCAACAACAAGCGGACCTGATTCGCTTTTTGGGCGAACTTGGCCGCGACGAAGACCTGATTTCTGAAACGATCCAACACGCGATCGTTGACAACCAAATGCACGGGCCGGTCGGTATACATGGGCCGGTCGATTCACCACAGACGACCGCGCCACTCGTTCCTGCGAATTGGCCTCATGCGACCCATCCGGTGAACCGCGATCGGTTGTACGATTTCTACACGAAACAGGCTGAACATTTCCGCCAACAGCCACACCCGCCGATGCTGATCTCGCCCTATCCTGGCTTGGATGGCGGCGAGCAGGGGCATTGGGGCAATCAGAGCGAACCCGATTGGGGCGATGATCGCTGGAATGACACTCGGCTGGGCTCGGTGCAAGCGGGTGTTTTCCGTGCCAACGGGATCACGGTGCCACGCGGGGTTTGCGTCCGACTTGGTGACGATAACGAGATGTCGGCTTGCTTTAATCCCGACACGTTGTCGTTTGACGCGGTGTGGACAGGCGGGTTTGTCAAATTTGAGTCGGTTCGCTTCGGTTTCGTCAGCGGATTGCGTCCCGATGGCAAATTAATAGCGGCACCAACCCGCGAAAAAATCGATGGATCGTTTCAGTACCACGGCTTTTACCGACACGGCAAGCGTGTTGTGTTCGCCTATACGATTGGTGATGTAACGTATCTCGATTCCGCTTGGGTTCACGAGGGCAATTTTGTTCGCGACGTGGCGCCGCTTGACGAGCATCCGCTGAGGCATGTGACCAGGGGAGGGCCACGGCAGTGGCCCGAGATCCTCGAAACGAAGATCACTCGGGGGACGCAGCGTCCCTACGCCATCGATACGATCGAACTGCCAAATGATAACCCATGGAACGCACTCGTTTTCTGCGGCGGCCACGACTTCCTTCCCGATGGCAGTGCGGTAGTGTGCACGATGCAGGGGGACGTGTGGCGGGTCAGCGGGATCGATGCGGGATCCGATGACGGCGGAGTGGCACGTTGGACGCGTTTCGCCTCGGGGCTACATCACGCATTGGGGTTGGTCGTCGCAGAGGGACAAATCTATGTCCAATGCCGAGACCAATTGACACGTCTGACCGACGCCAACAACGACGGTGAGGCTGACTTCTACGAGTGTTTCAGCAATGCGTTCGTATCCTCGCCCGCGGGACATGATTTCATCTGTGGTTTGCAACGTGACGAACAAGGTAATTTCTACACCGCCTCGGGTAATCAAGGGCTGCTGCGGATTTCGCCGGACGGTAAACAGGCCGAGGTGATCGCGACCGGTTTTCGCAACCCCGATGGCTTGGGAATCCTGCCTAACGGGACATTAACGGTTCCGGTTTCCGAGGGCGGGTGGACTCCCGCATCGGCGATCCATGCGGTTCGGCCCGGATTGACGGTCACCGATGATCGGCCTCACCACGGCTATGGCGGCCCCAGAAACGGCAAGCCGCCTGAATTGCCGTTAGCGTTTTTGCCCCGAGGCTTGGATAATTCGAGTGGTGGTCAGGCCTATGTGGACAGTGACGCGTTCGGCCCGCTCGCAGACCAATTGCTACATTTTTCGTTTGGCACGGGAACCTGGTTTGCGGTGCTTCGCGACCAGGTCGATGACCAACTGCAAGGAGCAATCGTTCCCTTAAGCGGTGACTTTTTGTCGGGTGTCCATCGCGGTCGCTTTCATCCTGAGGATGGGCAATTGTATGTGTCAGGGATGACGGGATGGGGATCGTACACTCGCGACGACGGGTGTTTCCAACGCGTGCGTTACACCGGAGATGCGGTTCAGGTTCCGGTTGGTTTTCATACTTATGAAAACGGTGTCCGCGTCACCTTTGCACTACCTATCGATGAAGCGATCGCCAGCGATCCGGTGCAGCATTTCGCTCAATGTTGGAACTATCGCTACAGCGGTGGATATGGATCGCCCGAATACTCGACGACGCATCCAGGAACCGCCGGGCACGATCCAATGCGAATTCAATCGGCTCACGTCCTATCGGATCACCGTTCGTTGTTTTTGGAAATCCCTGATTTGCAACCGGTCAACCAACTACATCTGCGACTGCATGTGAATGACGACAAGACACCCTCGTGCAATCCGGCCGGTAACGGCCAAGACCTGTTCGTCACCGTCCACCAATTGGATAAACCGTTCAGCGAGTTCGCGGGGTACCAACCGAGTAAAAAGCAGATTGCGGCTCATCCTATGTTAGTCGATATGGCTTCCATGGCAGAACGAGTCTCGAACCCATGGCATCAAAAAATCCCGGGCGCTCGCGAGATCAAAATTGAAACCGGCAGCAATCTGACGTACGCCACTCGAGAGTTCAGCGTACGCGCCAGCGAAGCATTGGCCGTAACGTTGTCGAATCCGGATGTTGTTCCCCACAATTGGGTGCTAGTGCAACGCGGTGCACTGCGACACGTTGGGGAGCTTGGCAATCAAATGATTGCAAATCCGCATGCGTTCGCTCGTCAGTACATTCCGGAGTCAGACCAAGTCATCGCCCACACCGATATCGTTTCGCCAGAACAATCGCAGACCATCTATTTCATCGCACCTCCGGCCGCTGGTCGGTATCCCTTTCTTTGCACGTTTCCGGGGCACTGGATGGTGATGAACGGCGTGATGGTCGTGGAATAACCCGCTCCGTAAAACGACGATTGACCAGGGATATGCTGGCCAATCGCGCTGTACGCATCGCGTTATGGATGACGCATGACTGAGCACGCCACGACCGTCAATCGATCATGTCACGCGGGACCGGGGGACAGTGTTGCTCGCACTGGCGACGCAGTTCCCCATGAGCTGATTTTAGACGCACTTCGTTCGCTTCGGCGGGACCGTCGACAAACGCGATGATCGGCTGACCTGTGTCCAACGCCGCTTCGGCAGCCAAGGGTAGCGATAATTCCGCCACAGAAATCACCTCGTCTTCTTCGCCGCTTCGCAATCTTCCCGCCAACCCAATACTGGACATGCCCACTGCCGCGGCGATCCACCCCACGGTTCCGAACCCTTCTAACGCAGCACCTTCACCGGCTTGGGTCACAAACAAACCACCGACGTAGGCACCGACCCCACCGAAAATATGCTGAACGGATGAATTGGCACTAAGAAACGCACCACGATGTCGCGGCGCCACACTCGCAGTGATCATGGCCATTGCGGGGATCATTCGCCCTACATTGCAAACCATCAATCCGCCAAAGACAACGATGGCGAGCAAAATCCCCCCCGCATATAAGTGGGTGATCGCGAACATCAGCGCCGCCGATAGAGGAGCGATGACTCGAAAAACGAACAGCTTTCCGGCTCGGTCCACCCAACGTCCAATGATCGGCGAGGCAAAGAAAGTCAGCGCTCCGCCAGCGATGTAGACCCAAGGCAACTGCTGTTCGGACATCCCAATATTCCCAACAAAATAGGCACTGATGTAGGGGAAGATCAGGAAACCACTGCAGGTCAACGCGATGATCAATGCAAAGGCATTAAGATGGTTCGGTACCGTGAACGTTCTGCGGATCGATTCAAGCGGGTGCAAATGAGCTTCACCAAAGAGTGCATTTAAGCTGGGCAGCGCGTACGCCGCAATAAACAACACCGGCACTCCGGAAACGGCCAACGCGATGAACGTCATATTCCAGCCAAATTGGTTACCGATCACCAACCCCAAGGGAACGCCGGCCACCGATGCAATCGCAAAACCGGTCATCATCGCCCCTGTGGCACGTCCGCGACGGCTGTCCGGGAAAACGTCACCAATGATCGCCATCGAGATGCCTCCCAAAATTCCCCCGAACGCCCCTGTTAACACTCGAGCAAAGACGAGAGTTCCATAATTGGGGGCGAGTCCACACAACAAGGTGCCGAAAAGAAAGCCGGCGTACAGCACAAGAAAAGCCGTTTTTCTGCTAAAGCGATCGACGGTCGCCGAAGCAACTAATCCGGCCACACCGGCAGCAAACGTGTAAGACGATACGATCAGCCCAAACGCCGCAGGATCGATATGCAATACCCTCATTAGTTGGGGGCCGAGAGGCATCACAATCATAAAGTCGACGATGGTGATGAATTGAACCGTCGCCAAAACCAACAAAATCAACCGCTCATTGTAACTCGTCGTGTTGTTTGATTCCGATTCTGACATTCACAAATCGCTTGCATTGATAAAAGGAGACGGTTCGCAGGAAACGAAATCCGATGAAATCGCTTGCATGCATTTGAGGACCAAGCCGAGAACGCAATTTTCCTGTGACGTCTCGTCCTCACGTTGTGGCCAATGCAATCCGCCGTCTCAGGTCATGGGGGGGGAGAGCAATGCGGAATCAGCGATCCTTTACCGATCCCATCCTATGACACTGCATCGGTTTCGGGGTTCACAATGATTTCAACATGGCGGGAGCATCTCAACAAGGCTGGGGCGAGTCGCATTTGCAAAGTTCAACAAAACTTCGTAAAGCGTTGAAACCGGCCATCGGTATTCGATCTACAGCAACCATGTCTCCTCCAATCACCACTGCAATCCTCAGCACCGGCGTTCAAGCAACCAAGGCATCGGAGCGAATGGACCGGAAAGCGGCCTAAAAAGAATTCATCACCGTAATAGTCGTGTCATCGCGGCGGCGACTCCGCGGGTGACTTCGCTCATCCGTTTGTAATCGAGCGTTTCGGGGGTGTCCGAAGCTTGATGGTAATTTGAATTGCGTAAGAAGCTGGTGTCGGTCAACATCAGCGCCGCAAAGCCATGGTCCCAAAACGAACTGTTGTCGCTGCG
>NZ_JBFHFD010000004.1:0-54654 GCF_041583735.1 Novipirellula sp. | reverse complement strand
TATCTTTGCCGTGCTTGCGATCAGTGGCGCAACGCTGGCGTTGTACAAGTCGTTTGCATCGGGTCCAGTCAGCAGTCGCGATCGAACACTTTCTGAATCCGCGGTGGTGACCGAGACCGTGATCATTTTGAGTCTGTTCCTAACGATGGCTGTTCTTTTTATCGCGTTCGGCGGGCTGATCTACTTAGCCATCGCCACGATCTTTCCGCAACGATTGATGCAAACCTGGACTACGGTGGTGCCGGCAACCGGCTTTCAACAGCACGCCAAGCTATGCATCTTCATCAGTGGACTATCGATTCTAGCAGGCTCCCTAGGTGGACGAGCGGACAGCAAAGAACTCATCCGCGGTGTCTTATTCACTGACGAAGAATCCTAACTGCTCATTACCTAACTGTTCATCAAACGCCACGTGCACTAACGCCGTCGGCGAGAGCGTTTAGTTAGCTCGCTCTGTGCTCATTTGCCCGACGCCATCCAGTGCAGTTCCTGGTAAACGCGAGCGAATAGGTCCTGATGCAATTGCCCCTGCTCGACTCGGTTCACCGGTCGGACGAACCCCACGGTAGTCCACTTAATTTCGCCTTGAAATGAGAATTTTCCCGCGTTGCTGGTATCGACCGCTGACCGACGACTTTGCGAACGCTACCAACGCTATTACTCGAGAACGGGATGGCTCGCGATGTCAACAAATTGCTGACTAAATCGGAGAGTAGGTCTGGATGGCCCGGCGTTTGCTTTATCGCCCTATCATTGGCGTTCCCAACCTGCAAGTCCAAGATGAACGACAAAGCTAGATTCCTCCTATTCAAAGCAAACAGTTGTCTACAAAGAACTTTATTCAACAGATAGCAGATCGCTTGGATATTGACAAAGCGACAGTCACGTTGGCCACCACCAAGACGCTGGCGATCATCAAAGCAGTTGGTGACAAAGGACTCATGTCAAAGATTGAAGCTGCCATTTCCGGTACTGCCAAGAAGGCTGACGCGGGATCAATTATCGAAGTTTGAATTGCTTCGACGCGATCGGCTTACGCGATTCCAGTGGAAAACACGAGAGTCAAGGCGCTGCTTGATTGCCCGTCGACATGGCGGGCAATCGTTCGGTCGCGAATATAGATTGGTAAACACTTTCCACTTACTTCCCCATTAACGGAGACCATTGATGAATAAAACGTTCCCACCAAACACACTTGTTGTCGTAGCTGATGGCACCCATGCGATGTTGTATCGCAATGAGGCGGGAGACGGAAATCTGAAGCTGAAACAAGTTGGTGAGTTGACGCCCAAGAATCTTGAGGACGATGGTCCATCAGGGTCTCGTCCACCGGAGTCGTCGTCGCAGGAAACTGACGAAGCGACGTTTGCCAAACAACTGGCGGAATATCTCTACCAGGAAGCTCACAAGAACAATTTTGCTGATCTCGTCTTGGCGGCTGACCCGCAAACGCTCGGGCAACTGCGTCCATGTCTGCATCAAGAAGTCACCGATCGGATCCTCAAAGAAGTTGACAAGACACATACCAACTCGCCGGTTGAAGATATCGAGCGATCGTTAAGCTGAAGTCTATCGGATGTCTCGTTTCCTGGATGATTTCCCGATCTTTATGCTGTTGACCGTGTTCAGTGGGCGTTTCATCTTGATGAACGGGACCGTCGAGCCAGGCCAAGTCGGTTGTCACGCGCTCAAGGAAGATTGCGAGAAGTGATCGAGAGTTGCAAAGCAAAATCGCAGACGCGATGTAGAGACGCAGATTCCTGACGAGAGAACACTGCAAGTCCATAACGGCACGTAAAGTGCGACCATTAACAATGGCATCCTTCGAACCCGCTCCTCAAACGCCGAAGCCACTCATCATGCAAGTACTCACCACAAAGTGTCCATACTGCAATCATGAAGTCGATACTACGATCGAGCACCTCGATGGGCCGGTCGTTTGTCCGAGTTGTGAGAAACCGTTTGAGGTTGAGATGCCGACTGCCGTGGTTTCGTCCGTTCGGGATGTGGACGAAAAGGTGGCACGCGAAAATCGAATGGCATCCAAACCGGATGAACGAACGCTGATTGAAGTCCACCCGGTTGTGTTCCGTGCCAGACCGATCGCAACTCTCGTCGTCGCTATCGTCGGCCTTGCCGCCATCGTGCTGATGATCATGTCGGTTGCGGGAATGTCACTGGCCGGCTACGCATTGGATGAAACGATGGTGCTCGGACCTGCGTCGTTGTTGATTTGGCTTTGTGCGATCACTCTGCTGGTCATTGCCGCAGTCATCAGTTACTGGATGCTATTAAGCCAGTTCACGTCGTTGACGGTGACGGATGACCGAACGATTTACCGTCAAGGCATCGTTTCTCGCGAAACCTCGGAAGTACAGCACGACGACGTTCGCAATATTCAGCTCGACCAATCTTTTATGCAACGACTGTTAAAAGTCGGTGGCGTCGGGATTTCGAGTTCTGGCCAAGACGATTTGGAAGTGGTTGCCCACCGTCTACCGCATCCTGATCGGATCATCGAACTCATCCGCGAAAATCAAGAGTGAAAACCACGCATAGCCAAATCGAGTCGTGGTCGATATGAAACGTTCAACGCGCACACCACGTCAAGTCATGATTGTCGCGGTTCTTTTGATCGCCGGTACGGGTTCTGGAATCGCGATGGCGAATCCGCAAGACGTTAGCCCAGACGTAGCTGTCGAGCAATCGGTGGACGAAGAGAAGGTGATTGAGACCCCTGATAAAGTTGAGGTCGAGCCGGTCACCGAAGACGTCGATATTTCAGGGCGTCTGGAGCGTATCCTCAATGCGACTGGCTGGTTTGAATCCGTGGAAGTTTCCACGGACGAAGGTGTCGTCTTCATGAGTGGCGTTGCGGACAGTGAACAGCACCGCGATTGGGCGGAACGAGTCGCGCAGCGGACCACGGATGTCGTTGCCGTCGTGAATCGCATTTCGGTGAAAGCGAGACCGGTCTGGGATGTCTCACCGGCAATCTTACAATTAAGACAGCTTGGACGCGATTTTGTTCAACTAATCCCGCTGCTGGTCGTTGGCGCGCTCGTCATATTCTTAGCGTACTTAGTTGCCAAGCTCCTCGCATCAATCGCCCGGCGGATGACCGCACGTCGCATCGACAGCCAACTGTTGCAGCAAGTCATCGCCAGCGTTGTCGCTGTGTTGGTGATGCTGATCGGCCTCTACATCGCATTGAAGGTGTCAGGTCTGAGTCGACTGGCGGTCACCGTTCTGGGTGGTACCGGATTGGTCGGTATCGCGCTGGGTTTCGCGTTTCGGGATATCGCCGAAAACTATCTGTCGAGCGTGCTGATTAGTTTGAATCGACCATTCAGCGTCGGGGACTTGATCGAGTTGGACAACTACAAAGGCTTCGTCCGCAAGGTGACGACTCGCGGAACTCTGTTGCTCACTCTTGATGGCAACCATATCCAGATTCCCAACAGCACGATCTACAAATCGGTCATCATCAACTACTCTTCATCGCCACGCTTGCGGAAGGACTTTACCATCGGCATCGGTTACGACGACTCGGTGACGGAAGCGCAAGACGTCGTTCTTCAAACGCTGATGAAGCACGAATCTGTATTAGACGATCCGGCACCGCTCGTTTTGGTTGAATCTCTTGGTGCATCGACTGTGAATTTACAAGTCTTGTTTTGGCTCGATGGCGAACGCTTCGACGCACCATCGGTAAGCAGTGCCCTGATGCGACTTGCGAAGGTGGCACTCACTGAGGCAAACATCAGCATGCCGGATGAAGCACGTGAAGTCGTGTTCCCCCAGGGTGTCCCGGTTGCGATGCTGGAAGGAGAGCAGCAAGACAGGGTGCAAGTTCAACCCGTGGCCGCCCGCAACAACGGGAAGCCGAGTTCACAAAAGCTATCCGCCGACAGCGTCCACGCTAGCAAGGGCGAAGGCGACCTGCGAAGCATATCGGACGAGATCCAGCGGCACTCTGATGAGGTAGAAGATGACAGCGAAGAAAACCTGATTGATTGATTGATGAAGTTACCAATTTACTCTTACAAGGTGGATACGATGAAAACAGCTGCGCATGATTGCTTTGCAGTCACCGTGGTTGCTTACTAACGGTCTGTTGCTTCGCGGCGGAGCCGGAGACCTACATGCCGGTTGTGGTCGGCGATTTTGAAGAGATGCGAAAGAAGGAGCGCACGGTACAAAGACATTGCGACTTGTTCAGCCAGCGATTTTGGGAGCGGAATTGTGGTTGGCCGTGTCGAAGCTTGCGAACACCTTTGGCGGCAACCGTGGTTTGATGGGCCTTCTGCTGTGCTGAAACGTGGTTCCAGCGATGACGGCGCAGCAGCCCTATGATTGAACTTTGACAATTGGGCAGTCGAAACGATGCGGGTCAGCGTTTGCTTATGCCGCTGGCCGGTACGACTTTAGCAGTCCACCACGCTCGGTGTGGCACTGGATCTTCGTTTTCTTCAGGTCAATTGTCCGAGGCGAATCGTCATCGCGAATAGGTGGTAAATGAGCCCGGGCAGAATGTCCGCGACGTTTGTTGTACCATTCTTGCGTAATTCAAAGGATGCCGTCGAGGTGCTTGTTGGTCGCGATGCAAAATGCGTTGAGTACCTCGTGTTTGATTGTCTGGATTACGCGTTCAACGTGGCCCTGCAAATTAGGTGATCGAACCGGTGTCAGCTTGATCTTGCACTCCGAATTCTTGAACACTTCGTCAAATGAGTCAACTTGCTGAGCCAATTCCTGCCGGGTGAGCGACGCGAGCAGTGTCAAAAGCGGGTGAACGATCGTGGCCATTCGTGCTGCCGATTCCCTTGCGAATCCTGAAATAATCGGGGTGGCATCATTATTTTACCCCGCTGAAATGACGAGCATACGGAACCATTCGCCCACCGCAATGGCCGTGGGCTTGAACGGTGTTGGGCTAGTCCGATTGTCGTTGCGTCGATCAGGGGTAACCGGCACAAATTGCCAGCGTCTCGACCGCTTTTCTAGGCATTCTCTCCACCTGTTAACCACTCGCAGAATTGGGAGAAACAGCAGCTTTAATTAACGGCAAAGCAACGTACGGCATTCGTATACGATTCGCTGCGGGTCTCATCGAAAAAGACGGGAATCGCATTAGAACAGCCATTCCAGGCAGAAAAAGCCCGCATTATCCGCGGACTCTCTCCAAATTGGTTTTGTACAGGGAGCCTTTCAGAATTGGTTCGAAACTGAGCCAATCTGGTAAACACAAGAAGCCGAGACGAGAGCCTCGGCTTCTTTCGTTTAAATCCCGCGTTTTAGCGGGTTTCTTGTTAACCGCCGTCCCGAACCGTTCGTCTCTTCCAGCTAGGTCAACGTCCAGGATCGCTCGTTTCCTGGTCCCTACCCCATCCAGGATAGCCGAATCTCTCGACCTCTCTCGGTTAACGGGGGCAGACTGGTTAACAGAATGAGATGAACCGAGAGAGTTTCTGGCGATTGCTTTCTGAGAGTTTGAGACCTGGTTTTTATTGCCCATAACCTAAAGGTAGTCGGTACAAATCCGGCTCGGTAAGAAGCCCCAAGTTGCGAACTTCGCATGCGGGTACCCGAGTTCGATGGCTACACGATCGACGCCAAGTACCAAGTCCTACACGGGCAAGGTTTCGACGCCGACCAGGCCAAGGCGTGGCAAGTGGTGGTCGATATTTGCGACGAATTCAAGTCCGCCGATAAATACTTGATCAGCATCCCGATGTGGAATTTCGGCGTGCCCTACAAGTTCAAACACTACATCGACGTCATCGCCCAACCCGGTCAGACGTTTTCGTTCGATTCGGCTACCGGCTACAGCGGTTTGGTCACGGGCAAACCGGCCGCGGTGATTTACGCTCGCGGCGGAGCTTACGGCGGCGAGGGTTCGGGCATGGACCACCAAAAGCCGTACGTCGAACAGATTCTCGGTTTCTTCGGCTTTACCGAGATTAACCCGGTCGTCATCGAACCGACTCTCGCGGCACCGGACGACTTGGCCGCGACGATGAAAGCGGCGATTGAAAAGGCGCAGCAAATCGCGTCGACGTTGTGATCCAGCGCTGGACGCTATTGATAGATTCGCGCCTTCAGGTTTCTTTCTTCGCGAACAAAATTGACGGCGGAACGGTCGACCGTTGTGGTCACTGCGTTGCCGAGGCGCGACCGGACTTTCTGATCGAACAGATCAAACTGTTTTGCAAGAACTAGGAGGCCACTGAAATGCATTGTGCGGATACACCGAAGCGAAAGTCATGGCCGCAATTCGTGCATCGTGATCGCTTGTCTTCTTCATTTTGCTTCTCCCCAAGATGGTTTTGCGAAACGAGCTTTTCAGAGACATCTTCCATCAGGCAAGAATCTAGTTTAACATGCAACTAAATCGTTGCACAACGGCACATGTCAAAGTAGGAGATTTTAATGAACAATAGCACGAGCGACCGGATCGAGAAGCAGATCGAAATCGAGGCGAGCGTGTCGCGGGTCTGGCAGGCAATCGCGGATTATCGCGAGTTCGGTGAGTGGTTTCGTGTACGCTTGGAAGGTCCGTTTGTCGTTGGAGAAGTCTCACGCGGACAGATCACTTATCCTGGATACGAACACGTGACGATGGAAGTCATCGTTGAAGCGATTGAGGCTGAGCACCGATTTGCGTTCTGGTGGCGACCCTATGCGATTGATCTCAGCGTCGACTATTCGGCGGAACCACGGACGATCGTTGAGTTTACTCTCGAACCAGCCCCCACAGGGACGTTAGTGCGGGTCACAGAATCCGGTTTCGATGGCATTCCCGCTCATCGCCGCGACGAAGCATTCCGCATGAACGACGGCGGTTGGGCCGCACAAGTAAAGAATATCCGAGACCATGTCCAAACAAACCGTTAAACGCCCCAGCAAAGCGGTCACGCGCCGAAACGCGACAATGTTCGCCGCGTTGGGAGATGAAACACGGCTGCAACTGTTGGTCAAGCTCGGTACGGGCGTGCCGCAATCGATCAAGCAGTTGACGATGGATTTGCCGGTGACGCGGCAAGCGGTGACGAGACATTTGCGAGTGTTGGAGACGGCCAAGTTTGTCACCCAGGAAACGTACGGGCGTGAACGCCGCTTTGTCGCTTGCCAGGAGGGACTCGACGAAGCACAGGACGCACTCAAAAACATCGCTCAACAATGGGGCGATGCGCTTCAAAGATTAAAACAGTTTCTCGAAGAGTAGGGCTGATATCAGCTTGACTAACGCAATTGAAATCACGATGGATGACCTTCGTGCCATTGCGGCATGGGTTGCCGAATGCGCCGACCATGTCTTGCCGCTGTTCGAGGCGAAAGTCCCTTTGGACGCTCGGCCTCGCGAAGCGATCGCGGGCATTCGAGAATTTGCGAACGGCGAGAATCGAACGACGATCTTACGCACGCTTTTTCGAGCTGCAAATGCCGCCGCTCAAGAGATCGAAGCTCCTGCTGCATCTGCTGCAGCACGCTCCGCAGCATACGCGGCGTCGAGTGCCTTCATGCACGCGGTTTATTCGGCGAATCAGGAAAAGCACTTGCTCGGACCTGCCGTCTATGCGGCGCTCGCACGGGAAGCTGAGTCAGGCAGCGACCAAGACGCAGGAGATCACGAACTCCAGTGGGCTATCGATCATGCTTCACAAGAAGTTCGACGGATCGTGGGTCGACTTCCAAAGCGAGAGCCGGGTCGCACTCGACTAAGTGCGCCTAACATAAACTGGATGCCGGATTGCATGGCCGACGACCCTGAACCAATCCAAAAGTAAGACCAACGATTCAAGGCCGCACATCGAGGCGGTCTGCTAACAGGCGATGAACACTCCTGTCCAAGCACGTCAGCACAAGTCTTTTCGTTTGACGGCAAGCAGTAGGCGTCACGGAATCGTACAAAACACGGTCGCCTGCGGCTTGCCGCTAAACGAGTTACGCCGGAGAACTCCTGGAGGCGTGCTTAGCCCCCGTGCAGAGCAGGTCGATGGTTTCAACTCGACTGCGAGCGGGGCACCGTGAACGCATTTTCTTTTAGTCTACTCTATGGATTCACAAAGCCGACGGTCGACGGCAATCGCAATCTTTCCTTGCACACCGTTGTTGGAACTCTCAAGGCGCGCATGTGCGAGCGGAATGTCGGCAAGCGAATAGGCCGCGCTCACGTGTGGCTTCAGCTGACCGCGCTCGATCAATGCACTCAACTCATCAAGCTTGCCCCGATTTTGTCTTGTGAAAACGAAGTGATAACTCGCGTTTTTGCCCCAGGCTTGAATGACGTTTTGTGGCAGCGCGGTGTCCACGATCGTGACAACGCGGCCAAGTTGAGCCAGCGCGTCGGGGCTGCGCGACAAG
Source organism: Novipirellula sp. (assembly GCF_041583735.1). Classification (NCBI taxonomy): domain Bacteria; kingdom Pseudomonadati; phylum Planctomycetota; class Planctomycetia; order Pirellulales; family Pirellulaceae; genus Novipirellula; species Novipirellula sp. Next base: position 46,287 of record NZ_JBFHFD010000004.1, on the reverse strand, counting down.
GCGTCGCCGCCAATGGTATCGAACACAACATCGACTCCTCGGCCACTCGTTTCCCGCATGATGCAATCGACATAGTCCTCCTTTTGATAGTCGATGATGACATCGGCCCCCATCCTTCGTGCGAACTCGGCATTTGCTTCGCGCACGGTCGTAAACACCTTCGCTCCGATGGCTTTTGCGAGCTGGAGCGCCACATGACCGACTCCTCCTGCGCCGCCGTGTACCAGAATGCTTTCGCCGACTCTCAGCACCGCACGAACGATCAGTGCTTCCCACACCGTTCCGCCAACCAAGGTCAAGCTGGCCGCCTCAAGATGGCTCAACGAGGCAGGTTTCTTTCCGATGATGTTTTCGGCGGCAACGTGGTACTCGGCATAGCTTCCGGGCCCGTTAAATATTTGTGGGGTGTACCAGACTTCGTCCCCTGGAGAGAAGGTCGTCACACCCGCGCCGACTTCTTCGACTACGCCAGATACGTCGTGTCCTGTAATGGCCGGCAGTTGCACCAGGTCGTGATAATCGCCGCGTCGAACTTGGTAATCCAACGGATTGATGGAGGTTGCATGGACCCGGACCAGGACTTGCCCCTCGTGCGGCACGGGCTTGGGGACGTCACAAAGCTCGAACGATTCCGGGCCCCCAAATGAATTAAGTATGATCGCTTTCATCGCGATGCTCTTTTTTGTGTGGCGATAAACGAACTAGCTGAGCAACCGGGGCCGCAAAGCAACGATGGACTTCAAAAGCGAACCTGCCCTGCCGATCAGGTGCATGGGCCAGGTTCGGCATTTTCACTAGCTCAGCGAGCTTGGATCACTTCTTCGCCCGCGCCGGCCTCGAACTGGTTCAGCTTGGTTTCGTGCCCATCGCGTTGCACGCTTTGCGCCTTGTCGTAACTCTCCATCAGCGCCCGGTAGTGCGGCACGAGGTCGACCATCACGGCCGCGAAGTCCATCGCGTCGGGGCGGTTCCACGTGCTCATCAGTTCGCCTAGTACGGCAAACGTGTCGATCGGGATCGCTCCAGCTTGAGCGATTCGGGCGAGCGTCAAGTCGGTGGCCATTTGGGAGTGGTTGCCCGAAGCGTCGATGATGCAGAAGACCTTGTACCCCGCGGCGACAGCGCTGATTGCGGGAAACGCCATGCAGACGCTCGTCAGCGTGCCAGCAATGAGCAACGTCTTGCGGCCTGTGTTCTCGATGGCTTCCACCCACGGTGGGTTGTCCCATGCGTTGACTTGGCCTGTACGAGGTATGTAAACCGCCTCGGGGTTCTGCTGATGAATCTCTGGGATGAGCGGGCCATTCGGTCCGTCGGGAACCGAGGCTGTCGTGAAGGTTGGAACCTTGGCGAGACGCGCCACCTTCGCCAAGGCGATAACATTAGACCGCAGCACGGGGAGTTCGATGTCCTTAACCAGTTGAAATAGGCCGCTCTGGTGGTCAATCAGCAGCATCACCGCATCGTCCGGGTCGATCATCCACTTGTTGACTGTGCTCATGATTTTCTCCTGAAGAGAAGAGTTCTCTGTTCTGCACCGCGACACCGCGATGTCTGAGAACAGAATAGATGGCGGAATCAGGAGAGTATCGGCGGTTCTTGCTGACTCTTTGGCGATTCTTGCTGTGTTCAGGCAAATTGCCGGGGGGTGATGCCGACGAGCCGTTTGAAGTGCCGGTTGAGTTGACTCTGGTCGCTGAAGCCGACCTCGAAGGCGATCTGGACAAGCGAGAGTTGCCCGGCGGCGATGAGTCGCTTGGCGCGCTCGACGCGCTGGTGGATGACGAACTGATGCGGCGCCAGGCCGGTCGTCTGCTTGAACAGCCGGGCGAAGTGGAATTCGCTCAGGTGGGCCACATCGGCAAGGTCTGCAAGGGAGATGTTTTGGTCGAGATGGGCGTGGATGTATTCCTCGACCGCCCGCAACGTATGTCGGGGCAGTCGGCCGCCTGCCCCGCGGATGCCCCCGTTGGAACCCTGCCTGTTGGACATTTGTCGAATCAGTTGGACGACCAGCACGTTCGCCAGCGACTCGGCACACAGCCGCCCGCCCGGACCGCCGGTAATCAGCTCGCGGCGAAGGGCCGTGAGGGTGTCGATCACCTCGGGGCTCGATTGGTTGTAATAGCGAACCGGAAAATGAATGCGGGCCGGGTCGAGATCGAACGCCTCTTCAGCCACTTTGGCGACCAAGGCCGGCGACAACTGGTAGTGAGTCGAGTCGGTCAAGTCGCCCGTGTTGCGCCACCGCCACCGGCTCTCGATGCCGGGCGGCAGAAGATTCACGGCATGCGGTAAACCGTCCCCGCTGTACCGCACATTATCGCAACGATGATCAGTACGCTCCGGAAAGATCTCGCCGGTGAGGACGAGCATCAGACATTCGAGAGGCGGGTGGACGAAGTCGCTCGCAGGCTGCCGTGTGTTGTATTCGACTCGAAGACCATTCCAGCCGTGCGTCGCGCTCGTATGCCGGAACCCATACGGAATGTGCCTCAGCCGATCATCGGGGGTGAGCGGACGCAAGGATTTCGGTGGTTGGATTGTCCGCGTCATGATACAACCTTCTGAATCTATTCTTTCATCTCCGACCGCCAAAGCTTGAGAAGGAACCTCTGAACTCCGATAAGCTGTCACGCGACGCGGCCTGCCGCAGCATCATTGCAACACATCGTTCGGCATTGCCGACCACCCTCATGGTAATGCTTTCGGGGCCAAATGCATAGCAACCAGATTGGAACTCGACCGGTAAAACAGAGGACAGATTTTGAACATCGTATCGCCTAGCCGCGAAATGAATTGCGTTGTCTCATGTGGAATCGTAAAAAATCCAGCTCGATTGTTGAACTCGATCGTGGCAGCACGAGGAAGCCGACTCGGCCGAATCCCGCGTCACCTTCACCGATGCGAACTCCCCTCACGCCAGCTTTGTTGTTCCCAACGAACCCGGGTAACAGTTACACATCGTGCTTGAAGCCACGGACAACGGCACGCCGCCGCGTGTTCGTTATCAACGAGTGGTTTGTAACATCCAAGATTGAGTGATGCACATACGTCACTGCTCGTAACAGAACGACAGGTGCGGCTACCTCAAAACACAATCAAAATCCACCCCGAACCAGCGTTTACATCTTTGGCGGAATGCCCGGCAACTGCGACACGCTGCGTCGGCGGGAAGACTTCCTTAAACGCCACACCCGCAGCCGGTTTGCCAGACTCGTCCATCGGCGGCCATGACTTGGCTATGATCATGCCTGAGCGGTGGAGTGGCCTCGGTGTTGTTGTAACCGCCGACGGTGGCGACTGGGGACCAACTTGGGCTGACGGGCGGAAGCTCTGGTGCGAGACACGTGTAGTCTGCTTGTCCGTGGACAACGCGTCCGCCAACGATGGTCAGTACGCTTTCGATTGCGCGAATGTCGTCGGCTTCGACCGTGAAATAGTCGTCACTGAGTACCGCCAGATCCGCGAATCGCCCAACCTCCAGAGTTCCCTTCCGGTGCTCCTCGCGGCTAAACCAAGCACTGCCCTGCGTGTAAAGTCGGAGTGCTTCTTCGCGCGTTAGTCGATCTGCTTCAGTGTGCAGCTCGATTCCGCCGACAGTCTTCGACGTAACCATCCACCAAAGACAAGTCCAAGGATGGTAGCTGGCCACTCGCGTGCCGTCCGTACCTGCTCCAACCGGCAGTCCCATCTGCAACATTTTCCGCAGCGGCGGACGACGTTTGGCGGCTTCAACGCCATAGCGTCGAATATAATATTCGCCTTGAAACGCCATGCGATGCTGAGTGGCAATTCCGCCTCCGAGCGACTGAATGCGTTCAAGGTTCCTCTCGGACACGGTTTCGGCATGGTCGATGAACCATCGCAGTTGGTCGATCGGAACCTCGCGATGAACACGTTCAAATACATCGAGGAAGCGACCAATCGACTCGTCGTACGTCGCGTGAATGCGCCACGGCCAACGCGCTTCTGCAAGCTTGCGAATGACGGCTTCGAGCTCGTGTTCCATGAGCGGGCGTAAGTCGGGTCGCGGTTGCAGGAAATTTTCAAAGTCCGCAGCGCTCCAAACCAGATTCTCGCCCGCACCATTGACGCGGAGCAAATCACCTCCGTCTCCGGGCTTCGTCATGTCCAGCCATCGCGTGTAATCGGCAAGCTCCTCTCCGGGTTTCTGCGCGAATAGACTGTAGGCGATTCGTACGGTCAGTTGTCCGGCTTCGTCCAGTTGTTTGACGACGGAGTAATCCTCGGGATAGTTCTGCCCACCACCGCCAGCATCAGAGACACTGGTCACGCCAAAGCGATTGAGTTCTCGCAGGTAGTGCCGCGTCGAGTTCAGTTGATCTTCGAGTGACAACTTGGGAGCGTTGGCAATCGTCGAATAGAGAATCAACGCGCTAGGTTCGGCGATCAGTAGCCCAGTTGGATTGCCTTTCGCGTCGCGTGCGATCAGTCCTCCAGGCGGATTCGGTGTGTTGCGATCGAACCCTAAGACACGCAAGGCGGCTTTGTTCAGTAGGGCAGAATCGTACAAGTGTAGTAGGAAGACCGGTGTGTCGGGTGCCGCTTTGTTGATCTCGTCAATTGATGGCATGCGCCCCTCCTTGAACTGAAACTCATTCCAGCCGCCGATGACTCGCACCCACTGCGGCGGCGGAGTCATGTCGGCCTGCCGCTTCAATTGGGCCAGCGCTTGCGACAGACTTGGAACGCCATCCCAGCGCAGTTCCAGGTTATAGAACAGACCTGCTCGAATGACATGCAAATGCGAGTCGTTCAGTCCAGGAATGACACGACGACCGCTCAAGTCAATTCGCAGCGTCTGCTGTTCGGCGAGTGAGAGCACTTCATCATTGGTGCCAACCGCCGAAACAACTCCGTCAGTAACCGCAATGGCTGACACTTCGAGTTGTCGCGGAGCAAGTGTAGTAACTTTGCCGTTATAGAGTACGAGTTGAGGTGCCATGGTGGTGTACGCCTTTTCTATAAAGTACGGAACATGCCTACTTGTGCAACCAACTCGCAAGGACTCTTGTCAGTACGGGCATGACGATCCAGGCAAGTGTGGCGACGACGAAAATATTGACAATCGCGACAACTATCAGATGCGGTACGCTGGTCAACAGTTGGGGAAGCACGGAAGACCAGAGCAGCACGGATGGATAGACGCCGAGCCATGTAACGACCGCCATTTTCCATCGCGGCGGTGACCTCGGTGAATCACGAAAGAAGGCCTCCAGTCCGGTTAACCGTCGCAGATTCGGTTTACCTACAACTAGATCCGCGACCCGTCGATTCCATTGCTGAAAAAGTGACGAATCGTAAAAGCGGCGACTTGCAGCCTCATCTTCAAACGAACGCAGAATGCCGAACTCGCATCCATTCGTGCCTGGAATGGGTTCAATAAGATGAACGCCTGTGGTTCCGGGAAAGTGAAGTGACTCGCGAGCAAACTCATTGAGCGCAGCTTCAAAATCGGCTTCACACCCCGGTTTGACTTCTCTCGTCACTGCGACGTGGACAGCTTTCACGGACTCATCCCAATCTCTGTTCATGGCATTGCACAGAGGGCCAAATCGGTTCGGTAAAAGAGCATTAAGACTTCACGTGCTTGCGCGCGGGCGGCTCCTTGTGCACCATCGTGTAGGCATACTCGATACCCATGCCGTATCCACCACCATGTTCTCGGAATAGATTCATCAGTGCGTTGTAGTGCTCTCGATGGGCCCAATCGCGCTGAAACTCGAGCACGGTTGCGATCGTTGTCGTCCGCACCGCACCGGCTTGAACCATGCGCGACAATGCCGCAGCATGGGCAGCGGGCGACGTACCCGCACAAGCGTCCTCGACAACAAAGATATTGTAGCCTTCGGCCAACATGTTCAGCGTTGGCCACGTGATACAGACTTCAGTCCACAGCCCCGATAGAATGATGTTCTTCTTCCCAGTTGCTTTGATCGCATCGCGGAACGCCTGCGTATCCCAGGAGTTCATGCCGGTTCGTTCAATCGGCGTTTGATCTGGAAAAATATCCAGTAGCTGTGGCCATGTTGGTCCACTGAACGATTCCGTTTCTACTGTTGTGATGATGGTTGGAACCCCAAACTCTCTTGCTCCCTTGGCGAGCATGAGCACATTGTTGACGAGCAGTTGACGGTCAATCCCGCTGGCGGCGCCAAAGGACATCTGAGGTTGCAAGTCGATGAATGCCAGTGCGCAGTTGTCTTTGGTAAGCAGTCCACCGTCGGTATTGGCAAGAGCTTTGGTCATGGGCTTGGTTTCCTTTTTTTTGGTTTGATTAAAAATATCAATACAGGTAGCTAGACTTTTGCTGGGAACGTGAAATTGCCTGCTACTGGGTCTGGACGTTCCGGCTTAGCAGAGATCGAACAACATGATTTCGGCATCCATGGTGGCGCAAATATTGAGGGCTGTTTCACTACTGACGGCAGCTCCGTCGCCTGTTTCCATCGCATATCCATTCAATTTGACGCGACCGCGTAGTACCTGCAGCCAGGCGTGACGGTTCTCTTCAAGTTGGAACTCAATTGACTTCTCGGCCGCTAGTCGCGAAACATATATTTGCACATCCTGATGGATGGTGATTGAACCTTTACGACCATCAGCCGAGGCGACCAAACGCAGCTGCTGTGCTGAACTGCTGACGTCGAAACGTTTCTGTTCATAACTTGGCGCATGGCCCGACCGATCTGGAACAATCCATATTTGGTAGAAGTGGGTCGGCTCGTCGCTCGACGGATTGAACTCACTGTGGGTGATGCCCGTTCCGGCTGAGATGCGTTGAAACTCTCCGGGGTATAGGACAGCACCGTTTCCCATCGAGTCCTTGTGTTCCAGCGCTCCTTCCAACACGTAGGAAACGATCTCCATGTCCTTGTGTGGATGAGTTCCGAACCCTTGCCCGGCAGCGACACGGTCCTCGTTTATCACGCGGAGCGCTCGAAATCCCATGTGTTTTGCGTCGTGGTAGCCTGAAAATGAGAACGTATGATGTGACATCAGCCAGCCGTAATCGGCATGCCCTCGATCTGCAGATTTGCGAATGTTGATCATCGCTAAAACCCTGTGGTTGAAGAGCTTCGTGTGTCAATTAGCCCTGTTTGGCACCGTACGGTGGAAACAAGGGTTACACGGTAGAGCCTTGGTAATAACTGGGGGACCTCGCCAACAAAGCTGGCGGGACCTTCGGCGGCGTCTCGAGGCTCGTGGTTCGTGTCTCCCTCTGCTACACTAAGCGGAGAGACAGGACAGGACCGATAGCAAGGCGATTGGGTGGTGCGTCTTTGTACTCAATGCGGTCCGTCCTGCCGCAACAGACCGTCTCGAGGCCTCACGTTCAGCAGGTGAACAACGTTGCAAAACGACATAGGAAACACAACTGCCGCCGTCGAGAAGTACGTCGCCCTCTTGGCTCAATTGCCGAAGGATGCTCCCGCTGATGCCGTGATTCATGATCTGCTCAGTCGTGCAGTAAGTCGACTGCACAAATTGTGTACCACGGTGCTGTACAGAAACTATCCGCGACTGGTGGGAGCGCCGTTGAACCTGCAGGCTGAAGAGCTTTTGAGTTCTGTTGTTGGCCGTTTGATAACAGCAATGCAGAATGCACGGCCATCGGGTGTCCGGCAGTTCTTTTCACTTGCCAATCAGCACATGCGTTGGGAACTAAATGATCTGGCCCGACGCCTGGACGATGGGGAGGCTTTTGTTGAGTTTCCAGAGGCCTTGATCGTTGCGCCAGAAAGTAGTGGGGCCGAACTCAGTGATCGTGCCAGACGAATGCTGGAGGCGATCGAAAATCTGCCCGAGGAAGAATTGGAAGTCTTCAGTCTCGTACGAATTCAAGGCATGTCGCAGGTTGAAGCCGCACAGATCGTCAACGTCTCAACCAAAACGGTTCAGCGTCGATTGAACCGAAGTCTGTTACTGCTGGCACAATCCCTAAAAGACATTTCGTTAGGTGCCGAGTCGAATGAGAAGAGCTGAATAATCTGTAAGAAACATAGTTCTTCGAGTATTGTCCCCCAGGCCTGACGTGTTGTTGGATTTCTATCTATGAACGACGATCAACGCATCACGCAACTGCTGGAACACATTCTGGCGACGGGCTGCGATCCCGCCGAAGCCTGCAAAGCTTGCCCGGAACTCTTACCTGCCGTTTGCCAGCGTTTGGACGATGTTCGAAGCATCGAACAGCAGCTCAACGAAATATTCCCAGATTCTGACAAAGGATCGGATCAGTCCCGCCAGGAATCGGAAGTAGCCAAAGGTCAGCTCCCACCATTTGCGGATTACGATGTCCTTGAGATTCTCGGCAGCGGCGGAATGGGAATCGTCTTCAGCGCGAGACAACGCAAACTCAATCGAACCGTGGCAATTAAAATGTTGCGATCCGGACCGTTTGCAAGTCATGCAGAAAAGCTTCGTTTCGCGCGTGAATTTCATGCGATCGCCGCCTTGCAACATCCCCACATCGTGCAGATTTATGACATGGGTGAAACGGAGGGGCGACCTTTCTTCTCCATGGAACTTCTGGAAGGAGGAAGTTTATCGGAACGACTTGCTGGCACACCTCTGCCAGATCGGCAAGCCGCAGAGAATGTATTTGTCCTGGCAGGTGCGGTCGAGTTTGCGCATTCAAATGGCGTTGTGCATCGAGATCTGAAACCTGCCAACGTATTGTTTTCAGCGGACGGAATTTTAAAGGTTGTTGATTTTGGACTGGCGCGCCACATGGAGCGAGATCCGGCCATTACTGTCAGTGGAATGCAGTTGGGAACCCCCAGCTACATGGCGCCTGAGCAGGCCAAAGGGGATTGCAAAGTCGTTGGGACTTCTGTAGACGTGTACGCCTTAGGGGCCATTCTGTACGAAATGCTCACGGGGCGGGCCCCCTTTCGCGCAGAGACCGCCGCTGAGACACAAAGACAAGTCATTGAACTTGAGGTATTAGCGCCGTCGCACATCAACGCCAGCGTTCCTCGTGACCTTGAAACGATCTGCCTTAAGTGTTTAAGGAAAATGCCAGAGCAACGCTACGCTTCGGCATCTGAGCTTGCTGACGACTTGAAACGCTTTCTGAATCGCGAACCCATTCAGGCACGCCCTGTCAGCCGAGTGGAGCGACTGGCGAGTTGGATACGACGCAATCCTGCATTTGCAGGTTTCTTGTTCACGTCTGTCGCATTGATTGGATTCGCAAGCGCGTTTGCGCTGCAGCATTACAAAGCCGAATCACAACGTCGGATCGAAATCGAGAAGTGGATACAGCGGTTGGCGTTCGTACTCTCACTCGAAGAAGAAGGAAGATTTACCGAAGCCCGCGCGATACTCGGTCGCGTGCCAGATGGTGGCTCGAGCCTACTTCGAGAACAAATCGTAAGAGCCCAAACCGAACTTGATCTGGCCGAGAAACTGGATGCGATTCGAATGAGTCGGGGAAAATACGTTCTCGGTGGTATCGACTATCAAGAATCGAGTGACGCATACCAAGCCGCCTTTAAGGAAGCTCGAATTGGAGTAGTCGGTTTCGACGAGCCTGACGTTGTCGCCTCGCGTATCAAGCAGTCGACGGTTCACGTCGCTTTGATAGCCGCCCTGGACGATTGGGCCGCCTGCGCACCTGCAGAATCGCGTGCATGGATTCTCGAAGTTGCTCGCCAAACCGATCCAAATGCTTGGCGTGACGAAGTGCGACACCAGGAGATGTGGGCGAACGTCGATCGATTGCGGGAGCTGGCGGAGGTTGCCGAAATTGATAAACAACCAGTGACGTTGCTAGTTGCCATGGGAACTCGTTGGCGACGGCTTGGTGGTGACCCCACCGAATTTCTGGAGCGAGTACATCGTAATTATCCCCAAGATTTCTGGCTAAACTTCGAACTCGGCCACTTATTAAGTCAGCGCGAATCTCAATTGGCGATTGGCCACAATCTCGCTGCACTTGCACTCCGGCCAAACGCATCTGCGGTCCACTACAATCTCGGGGTCAATTTCGAATCGCTCAATCAACTCGACGAAGCAATTTACCATTACCAACGCGTGCTCGAATCTGAGCCTTGGCACGGTCGGGCGGAACATCAACTTGCGTGGGCACTGCTCAAGAGTGGTCAGGCTGACGATTCGATTGCTCATTTCCGATGTGCAATCGAACTACAGCATTCTGAACCTTCAACGCATCAAGGGCTTCGAACCGCCCTATTAAGTCTTGGCCGTCTAGAGGAAGCACGGGCGGTGTGGGAGAAAGTCATCAATGACCCTCATTCGGTGCATGAAGACGTTGATGGATACGCGGAGCTGTGTCTGTTTCTTGGTCAGCAAGACCGCTACATCGATGCATGTGAATTGCTACTTGAGCGATTTGGAGAAACAACTAACCCGCTTGTGTGCGAGAGAGTTGGTCGTGCTTGCCTCCTGAAGCCTCGATCGATGGAGGTTCGTCTCGCGGCAGAACGTCTCATTGACCGCGCGCTGAGTCTCGAATTGTCGCCGGACCAGAATTGGGCGCGTCCGTATTTGTTGTTTGCAAAGGCATTGTCTGAATATCGTCACGAACGGCCGCGTGAAGCGATCGCAATTCTGCAAAACGAAGCTGGAGCGGTGTTACCGCCCGCCCCAAATTTGGTGTTGGCCATGGCGCTGAATGCGATTGGGGAAACCAATGCATCTCGTCGCGAGCTTGAAACGGCTGAGCTCGCGATGGATGGAGTTCAAAGTGTCAACCGCGAGTCTTGGATGTGCAAGCTGTTGCACCGCGAAGCTGTCGCGTTGGCATCGCGTGGGAATGTAGCGCCTAATAATCGAGCTACTCAGGTGCCGACGGACTCTCCTTGAATGAATGCCAACAGATCCGCATTGATGACATCGCTGTTGGTGGTACACATTCCGTGCGAGAACTTTTCGTAAATCTTGAGCGTGCTTTGCTTCAGTAGTTTTGCCGAGAGCATCGCGGAAGCTCCGATGGGCACGATCTGATCATCATCACCATGCATGACAAGTGTTGGCACGTCAATCGCCTTCAGGTCGTCGGTGAAATCCGTTTCCGAGAAAGCCTTGATCCCATCGTAGTGCGCCTTGGCACCTCCCATCATGCCCTGCCGCCACCAATTCTGCACGACAGGTGCGGAGGGAGTCACCTCCGGACGGTTGAAGCCGTAGAAAGGTCCGCTGGCGACATCCCAGTAGAATTGCGCACGATTGGCGAGCAACTGCTCACGAAACCCATCAAATACTTCGATTGGCAGGCCATCCGGGTTGTGCTGCGCTTTCACCATCAGCGGCGGAACGGCGCCAATGAGTACTAGTTTCGCAACGCGTCCGGCTCCGTACTGCGCGACATAACGCGCCGCTTCACCGCCGCCTGTTGAGTGGCCAATATGAATAGCGTCTCGTAAATCGAGAAGCTTCACCACGGCGGCAACGTCGGCAGCATAATGTTCCATATCGTGACCATCGCTAACCTGACTGGATCGCCCATGGCCTCGTCGATCATGCGCGATCACGCGATAGCCTTTGGACAGGAAGAACAGCAGCTGGGAATCCCAGTCATCGGAGCTGAGAGGCCAGCCATGATGAAAGACGACAGACTGATCGCTGGGATTTCCCCAGTCTTTGTAGAAGATGTTTGCACCATCAGCGCTCGTAACAGAGCTCATGGAAAGATCCCTTGTTCAAAGTGAATTGGATTGCAATCCGCCGGCGAAGGCGAGGCGTTGTCTGACTTCGATTCCCTTTCAGAATACTAAGCGTAGCAGACAGACAGACGCGGACGTGACCAGCGCCCCCTCGAAATGCTGATTCCACTCAGCCTACCTCACTGTGCGGTCCTAAAACCGTTTCAGGAAAACGACGCCGACGACAATCAGCACGACCCCCATGATCCGCCCCAAGCTGACCGATTGTTGCTGAGCGACAAGGATATTGTAATGCTCCAGAAGCAGCGCCATCGCCATTTGCCCGGCAACGATCAGGCTAAATGCCAACCCCGGCCCGAGCTTCGGGAACACCAGAATAACAATCGTCACATAGGTGGCTCCCAATATCCCGCCGATCCAGTATTGCGGTGGCAACTGTCTGATGCCTGTCCAGGAAACCGTTTGCTTGGTCAGCAGGATATAAGACAGCAATGCCACCGTCCCGACCGCGAACGATATGAACGCCGCATGAGCCGGACTGGCTCCTGCTTTTCCAAGTTTCGCGTTAACCCCGCCTTGCAGTGGCAATGCAGTGCCTGCAGCGAGAGCCATTAGAATCCAGATCAGTTTTGCCATGATTTTCTTTCGAGTTGGAATCGGGGTTGTGCGAGCAGGTTTGATGCGTGAGTGAATGAGCAAGCGGGTTAGTGGTGGCGATCGTCAACTTCTGACCAGGGAGGGGTAGTCGGTGTAGCCATGTGCTCCGGGCGCATAGTACGTCGCGACTTCGGGCTCGTTGAGCGGTGCGTCAGCTCTCAGGCGTTCGGGCAAATCGGGGTTCGCGATGAACTTCTGGCCGAACACAACGGCATCGGCTTCCCTTGTGCGTATCGCATTGGCTGCCGTCGCCTTTTCGTAGCCGCCGTTGGCGAATAGCACGCCTTCAAATTCGGCTCGTATGTAAGGTGTCACGCGGGGTGCATCTGCGTTGTAGAGTCGACCCGGTCGAATCGCTTCTGCAATATGCAAGTAGGCGAGCTGGAACCTGTTAAGCATCTGCGCTGCCCGGGAATACAATTCAATGGGATCGCTATCTGCCATCCCATTGCCACTCATGGTGGGACTCAAGCGAATACCCGTGCGATCCGCCGACCATGCGTTGGTGACTGCCGTAACAACTTCGCGGAGAAACCGCAGGCGATTTTCTATTGAGCCGCCGTATTCGTCGGTGCGTTGATTCGAGGAATCTCGCAAGAATTGGTCGATCAAATATCCATTCGCGCCATGGATCTCGACTCCGTCAAATCCCGCCTCCCGCGCTCGTCCGGTTGCCTTGGCGTAGTCGTCGATGACGCTTGCAATTGCCGATGGACTCAAAGCCTGAGGAACGACATACGGCTTCTTGCCAGTTGGGGTATGTGCTTCCCCAGTCGCCGCGATCGAGCTGGGACCAACTGGTAACTGCCCGCCTTGATAGTCCGGGTGCGACACTCGGCCCATGTGCCACAATTGCAAAAACATTCGCCCACCGGACGTGTGAACGGCGTCGGTAATCCGCTTCCACCCTTCGACCTGTTCAGCAGTGTAGATGCCGGGAGCACCGTGCCAGCCATAGCCCTGCTCGCTGATGGCCGTCGCTTCAGAGATGATCAGGGCAGCACTGCTTCGCTGGCTATAGTATTCTTCCATCAACGCATTCGGGACTCGATCCGTAGATCGTGCTCTCGTCAAAGGGGCCATCACAATCCTGTGCGGAAGTTCGATCGCACCGATGCGGAGTGGTTGAAAGAGCGTTTCATTATCGTGTGTTGCCGTCATTTCGATTCCTCTGAATGTGTGTGTCCGAATAATGCGCCCTTGTGATGGCTTCACCGAAGGCTGCCGTTGCACAAGTATTATCGGTACCAATTATGTATTTGTAAAATACATAATTGTTGCGTATGTAATCGCTTTTGCGTATAACTGGAGAATGGAACTACGACATCTTCGTTACTTCGTCGCCGTGGCGTCTGAATTGAGTTTTTCGAGAGCGGCTGAGAAGTCGTTAGTTGCCCAGCCTGCGCTGAGCACTCAAATTGCCGATCTGGAGCGGGAAATCGGTACCTCACTCTTTTTCCGCAATAAGCGAGTCGTACGTTTGACATCGGCCGGAGGCGTGTTCCTTAAGGAAGCTCAAGCCATCCTGGAGGCTGCGGAAGCAGCAAAGCTGAAAGCGCTACGTGCTTCGCGCGGCGAATTCGGTGAATTGTCAATTGGATTTTTTGCTGCTCCCACCATGTTGTTTCTCCCTGATTTGATCAGGCGGTTTCGACTGCAGTATCCTGATGTCACCATCCGGATGTTCGAAATGACGCCGGACAAACAGTTGGCTGCACTTGAACGCGGCGAGATCAACGTAGCTTTTACACGACCATTGCCTCCGGGGCACCCGGACCTCGCCACGCAGATTCTGTTTCGAGAACGTTTGCTTGCCGTCATGGCCGAGACCCACCCACTTTCGTCGATTCGGCGAGTCCGACTGAGCGATCTTGCCGAAGAACGATTTGTTCTTTTGGACCGCGGCGTCGCGATCAGCCTTTACGACCACATTATCGCAGCGTGTTCGTCGGCAGGATTTTCGCCCGTGGTGTCTGGTGGTGCCGACCTGATGGCCACCGTTTTAACGATGGTGGCCGCCGAACAGGGCATCAGCATCGTGCCCGAAGGTGTGCAGAATCTTCGCAGTCAGCAGATTTCCTTCGTTTCGATCGCACCAGCGATGGAGCCAATCCCGTTGGTCATGTGCTGGCACGCGAACCACGAAAGTCCACCTCGAGACGCATTTCTGCAACTCGTCCACGAACGAAGAACGACCATTCAGCAGGAGTTCGTCAGGCGGCCTGGAGTGCAAAAATCGGCAAGAAAGAATCGATCATGAAAACAGCAGGTCCGTGAAGGCCGCTGTCATGCACATCGATACAACGTAAGTGTGACGTGTCCGATGCGTTGACTGGCGACGAGATTTGAACTCTGCAACGTCATGTAATCAATCCACTTACGGCAAGTAGCGACCTGTTTTGGATTTGGTGAGGACGTCGATTGAACTGGCAGCCAACGCCGAAGGTATCGGCGTAAACCTTTGCTACGGAAAGGAAAACAGCTCGCCACAAATGAATGCGACGAACTGTTTTGAATTCCAGTCGGGGCGACAAGGCACCGGCAGAATTTTTTCTGACTGGTCTGCGAGAGTGGGAAAGTCGTCCGCGGTTGCTTCTTTAAGGCGCCAAGTCCATATCCTACAGATAATTACGACCCGGTTTCCCTAGAAATCGGATTGGCGCCGCTCTCACTTCGTCGCAGGTTGGAACAGCTCGACGGGATTTCCAGAGGGGTCGTCGAGAATGATTTGTGAGCCTCCCGACCCGGTGATGATGTCGTTGCGGAACTTGAGACCAGCGTCACGGAGGCGCTGGACCTCAGCTTCGATGTTACTTACTTGGATGTGAATCCGGTTCTAACCACCAGGGACGAGGTCACGACCGTCGGACATCGCTCGACGGCCGGAGTGGTCTTGCCGCTTAGGAGGAGTCGCACTCCATCACGGGTGACCAACGCGAAGGCTGGGCTCGCATCATGATCTAGCGCGAAGCCAAGGTGTGTGGTGTAGAACTGAATAGCGACAGGAACGTCGTCGATCATGTAGCGGATGCTTACTGTAGACATTGGTTTGGCCATAAAGACGCGATTCTCTGCCTGAATCGGACCGACGTCAATCGAATTAAATAGCGTTGGCATCAATAAATCTCCTACTACTTCTAGTCATCTAAGTTGTTGCCCAAGTTCAATTGTTTGAGAGGTCCATTTCCGGCAAACTTGGTCCGCTTTGCGGCTGTGAGATAAGACTCAGAGTCGTCAATGGTCCGCCAAATTGCATCAGCAATCCTCCCTCAGAAATGGCTCCCAAATCCACTGGCTCAAAGCCCCAAGATGAAACCAGTGATACGACTTTCTTGTTGGCGTCAGCATCATCACCGGATAAAAACAAAACTCGTTTGCCCTGTTCGGTCTGCGGATCTCTCTTTAAGACTCGTGCCCACATCGTATTAAAAGTCTTTACGACAGAAGCACCCGGTGCAGCCTCAGCGATCACACGACTTGATGCACGACCTAGTATTGGTGGGGTGAATAGGCTCCAAGCGTCTGGAGCGATTCACCGTGCAGCGATGTGCTAACTAACGACAGAGTCGAACCGTCCCGCTGGGCTGGATTCGCCCTCTTGCTCCATCTCTTTAGGGTCAACCCTTGCAGACTTGATAGCGTAGTTCGGCCATGCTTGTCCCCATCTGTTGGATAGACATCAAATGCAAATTTGGACTGAGCACCCTGCGAGGGAAGATAGGCTTGCCTGTGCCAAGAGTCACTGAGCCAATTTGCACAATCAGTTCGTCAAGCAGTCCAGCGTCGTAGAATTGGCCAGCAAGATCACCTCCGCCAACAATCCAGATATTCTTCGCGCCAGCGGCGGATCGCATTTCCGCATGAGCCTTTCGGACATCACCAGTGGCGAACCGAATGTTTGCGCCATTGATAGTTGGAAGTTCGCGACTGGTGAATACCCAGGCTGGCTGGGTATATGGCCAAGGGGCTCCTGTCTCTTGAGTCAGCTTCTCTGCGTTGCCAATCATCCATTCATAGGTCGCCGTCCCCATAGCCAAAGCTCCTACTTCTGCGATAAATGCAGGGTAGCTTGAAGCACTCAGGTCACCGAGAGAAAACAGCCACTCCAGGGAATCGTCTTCGGTTGCGATGAATCCATCCAGGCTTGTCGCCGCATAGTATTGGGTTTTCATGATAAGGCTCCTTTCTTCACAGGTCTTCAAAGTTCGGATTCCAGACAATCTCCCACAAATGTCAGTCTGGGTCCTGGAAATAGCCGGAATAGCTTCCCAAAAACGCATCTTGTGCCTCTTTCACGATCGTCGCTCCTGCCTGCTTCGCTAGCTGCATGATCGAATCCACTTCTGCTTTTGAGACTACATTATGGTCTAATGCGAAATCGGTAGGGGACGCCGGACTGCGCGAGATTCCGGTATCGTGCGCGATGCTGGTTCGTGGCCAGAGTGGCAACTTCATACCGCCCTGAAGGTCGAAAAATGGTTGAAGCAACTTTTCCGATCACGGGTTCCACGAGAGCCTACTGCGTCTGGCCAAAGACTACGGTGGGTCGACGATAGTGGGTTGCATCAAAGTCACTCGTGGAATTGTCAAGTTCTGAAAAACGATGGCTGGATAGACAGAGACGTAGCAATCCGCCATCAACCTTACGCGTCCTTCGTGCCAGATGCAATGTTTTTCGTTTGCAACGTGTCGCTATACGGGCTTATGAAGCTTGGTGACTTCAGACTCAAGGTAGTCTGCTAACGGCAGTTGTCCGAACCAGTCCTGGACCTCCGCAGCGTCGGTCGCACGCAACGTCATGAAGACTCGCGGATTCGGATCGTCCATTTCCGAACGAGCAAACTCGAGCAGCCGTCCATCGCGTCGCCATTCGTCGATCATTTTGTGTTCGGCGGGTACCAGTCGATGAAATTCCTCGTCGAATGGTTTGACGAATCGAACCACCACCTGAAATCGGTTTTTCGTATCGACGCTAAAGCCAGGAAAATCCGCAAGGGGCGGGAGCGTCAACATAGCTTCATCGAAAAGCGACTCCATCCTTCGATCAAGTTCCTGCAATTGCTCTCGGCGGCCCTCATCACCGATGTGAGCGGGTGACCAGGCAACGAAGGGATCCAACGGACGAAACCCGTTGAACCAAAAAATGCCGTGCTGAATAGGTGCCATCATTCGATCGAGTGCTGGGTTTACTCCCCAGCCACCATACGTCGCTTCGCCCCCGCCGGTCGTCATTAGGACAAGACCTCGCTTGATGCTCCCGCCAATCCCGCCTTCGAACAACTTGGGACCACCGTAAATTCTCCCAGCTGCCAAAACGCGGTCGGCCCAACCTTTCAAGATGGCAGGCATCCCAAACCACCAAAGTGGAAAGCTGAAGATGACTGCGTCGGCAGCTTCGAGCTTTTGCATCTCAGCTTCCACGTCAGGAGCGAATCCATCGTTTTCGGTTGCGTGAACTTCTTCGGCCTGTTGCTTGAGATAACCGGAGTCCTTGGTCGTCGTGAAGTTGCGACGGTCCGAGACGGGATCAAATTTCAACGCGTACAGATCGCTGAAGGTGACTTCGTGACCGAGCGAAAGAAGTTTCTCCTCAGCGCGTTTTGCAAGCGACGACGAAAAACTTTGTGGCTCATGGTGAGCGTGAACAATTAGAACTTTCATAGGGAGTCTCAATAGATATGGGCAAGACGGAAGTTTTAAAATCAGTGAAAGAAAATGAACGGGCCAGCGCGTGGCCGTTCCTTCCCGCGGACGATCGGTTCGGGCAAATGCTCTGCGCAAACACCCAGCCTCGCTGGTGCTAGTCGATGCCGGTCAGGGTTCCCCTTCTCGGTCGTTGACTTGGTTACACGTTTCTTGTGGGACGATTAAGCTTTGGTAGGGGAAAGGATCCTTGGTTAACCGCCAGACTCACAAATCTGAGCTACGTGTCGAAGTGTTACCGCTGGAAGTGGCGATCTTGACCAACACGTGGCCAGCCTTCACTTGGGTTTCTCAACATCTGCGGCTTCAAAAGTCGCGGTTTCGCCATAGGCGTTGATGAGCATCGCTTTCATTTTGTTTCTCCTGTCTGTTTGAAACTGTTTGTCTTTGGCTGTCTCCGTGCACATAAGTGCACATAATACGAGAACGACTTCAACGAACAAGTACGCACATTTCGGACACGTAGGCACAAAATGGATACCAAGAACAAGCCCCGGCACACCAGTTACGTGCTGCCCGCCTGTCCCGTTGAAGCGACGTTGGAGCTGATTGGCGGGAAGTGGAAAGGGATCGTACTTTTCTATTTGCTCGACGGCCGGCTTCGTTTCAGTGAACTCAAGCGGAAGGTCGGTTGTGTCACACAGCGGATGCTGACCAAGCAGCTTCGCGAACTGGAAGCCAGCGGTTTGGTGAACCGAATCGTCTACGCCGAAGTGCCACCGCGAGTTGAATACGAACTCACCGAAGAAGGCAAATCGCTCACACCAGTCTTGAAGTCACTCAAGAAATGGGGTGAAGAGCACGCGATGGATTTGATCGCTGACCGTCAAAGGACGGAAGTAAGTGAACACGCAAGCGAATGATAGGGAATATTGATGACAGCTCTGCGACTCTTTCTGCCCGGTGATTGGCTGTCCGTTTGGCGAATCCTCGAACCCGTTTTTCGGGCGGGCGAGACGTATCCGTATTCGCCGAACATCACGGAGGCGGAAGCTCGCGTGGCTTGGATTGACGTGCCTGCTGCGACGTTCGTCGCGGTGGGCGACCTCGGCGAGGTATTGGGTACTTACTACATCAAGCCCAACCCACTCCTTGTTGCGACCAAAGAGCCGAGGCATGACCTCCATACGTTCACTGCGATACCACAACTCAACGGTGTCTTGTTGAATGTGTACTTCTAGTTTCAAGCCTCGATACTTACTGCTGACCGAATACTGCTCTGCCACCGCGCATCCATTGCGCAGCATGGTGAACATTTTGCTCGCCTGATAATCCTTGAGCATCGCAAGCCTCCTTTGCGTAAGAGCTTGCGATAGCCTGATTTATAAGTACCTACCAAGGGAATTCTAATTGTCGCGGAAATCCATACCGCAATTGCTAGCTATCCCTACTGCCGGCCAACTGGCACCGCTTTGAATCAATCACAACCCGGTAATTCTGATTGTCGCGGGCGGGAGTTCTGATTGACGCTCTACAGAGGAGGAGTTTGAAGCATCCAAGAAATCAATTACGGGCCACTACGACTTCTTTAGCGAACGGAAACGAAAGAAGCAAGTTCCGAGCGGCTTACTGACGGTACTGGTTCCTGAGGCGGACAGCTAATGGGCGAGCGGTTGCAGGAAGCAGTGGAAAGATGCCAAGACACAACGAAGACTAGCTTTACATGCGCCAGCATTCGCTTAATTCCTTGTCGCCATAAGTCCTTGAAGAGATACTTTGATAACTTCCTCAAGCTCTTTACGAGAGCTTCCACTTGCAGCCTGCACTGCTACGCCTTGCAGAACGGTGGCGACATACCGTGCTACCTGTTTGGGATTGCCCTTAACCGACATGTCTCCATCCTTGCGCGCCTGCTTAAGTCGCTTTGTAAGAATTGGCTCAATTGCAGTACGTCTGGCTGCAAGTTCCAGTCGGATGTCATGTGATTTCTCGCTACTGGTAAGAGCGCCTTGGACGAACAAACATCCAGGAGGTTTGTCCGGTGCTGTATCCAACTCGACGAGGAGACGCATGAATGTCTCGATTACTTCAAATGCCGTTGGTTGCCTCAATGCCTGCTCAACGATAGGCTCGCCGCGTTTGGCGTAGTGTTCAATTGCTCGACGAAACAGCCCTTCTTTGTTCTCGAAAGCTGCATAAAAACTTGGAGGCGAAATGTCCATCGCCGCAACTAACTCGTTAAACGTTGAACCCTCGTATCCCTTTTCTAGGAATACCATCAAGGCTGCTTCCACTGCCTTTTCGATGTCAAATTGTCGGGGGCGACCTCTAGGCATGATAGTTCCAATTTAGTTTCGAGTACCCGATTCGAGATCCCCATCCTGCAATTATAGGGCAATTTACGCATCCAGGAAACAGACTTCGATCCTGGATGATTGCGGTAGCAGGAGGTGAAGCGACTTTTCGGCCCTGTTTCGCCATACACCTGACTTGACATCATCTTGTTGCTCGGCTATTTATGTAGTTGCAACTACATAATAACATAGATTTCGAAGGGATCACGATGAACCAACCATTCATGGGGAAGGTTGCTCTAATTACCGGGGGCTCACGCGGAATTGGAGCGGCAATTGTCAAGCGTATGGCAAACGATGGCGCTGACGTGGTTTTCAGTTACGCTGCGTCGAAGAAGCAAGCAGATGAAGTCGTTCTAGCTGTGGAGAGTTTAGGCCGACGTGCTCTCGCAATTAAAGCAGACCAGGGAATACAGTCTGAAGTTGAAAAGCTGGTCAAAGAAGCTTACGCAGCATTTGGGCAACTCGACATTCTTATCAATTCAGCTGGTGTATTCGTGACAGGAGTCGTGGGAGATCCTGATACGGACTACGGAGCCCTTGATAGGCAGTTAGACGTGAATGTCAAAGGTGTGGTCTCAGCGGTGCGAGCCGCGGTGCCCCTTCTCCCAGACGGTGGACGTATCGTAACGATTGGGACGACGGGTGCCGATCGAATTCAATTCCCTGGACTCGCCGATTACGTCGCGAGCAAAGCTGCGCTTGCCGCATATACTCGCGGTTGGGCCCGTGATCTAGGATCCAGAAATATTACAGTCAACATCATTCAACCCGGCGCGATCAACACCGAGATGAACCCTGAAAACAGCCCCTTTGCCGAGACGCTTAAGCAACTTGCTGCACTCGGGCGTTATGGCCAACCAAGCGAGATCGCTGCAGCGGTTGCCTTCCTGGCTGGGCCGGACGCAACCTATATAACCGGTGCGACACTGAACGTTGACGGTGGACAGATGGCGTAGTTTTGTTGAGTCAGTAGTTTTGTGACTTCACTCATTTCCCACACATTCGAAGATATGTAAAAAAATGAAGTACGCGATTATTGGTTCCGGAGCGATTGGCAATGCGGTTGCAACTCAATTTGCAAGAAATCACCAATCTGTTGTGATTGCGAACAGCCGTGGAAAAGATTCGCTCGCACAGCTAAGTGCTGAGCTCGGATCCTATGTCACTGCATGCGATTTGAAGGACACGATGTCGGCCGATATAATTGTTTTAGCAACTCCCTTCGAAGCAGCTATCGAGGTTCTTCGTCAAAGCGATGATTGGCAAGGCAAGATCGTAATCGATGCAACCAACGCGATCGCATTTCCTAGTTTTTCACCCAAAGACTTGGGAGCACATCGCTGCACGGTGAATCGCTCCAGACGCTTGGAGCCTATTCACCCCACCAATACTAAACGACCGTATACGATGAATCCGCAAATCACGGCGACCACGGTCCAATAAATTATTGGACCGAATGTCGAGTCACCGGAGAAGTAGTGAAGGGCCGTGAATATCAGCATTTCTGCAGCGATGCAGAGTGCCGCGACTGGGACCAAAAAAGCCAAGGGTCTGTGTATCAGCGGGATGACCAACGCGATACTCAAAAGGATTTCAAAGCCTCCCATCGCTAACCACACTCCGTTTGGAATAGCGTTAAGCGAGGGCATTGTATTCTCAACCGAATTCGAAAACTTCCAAACTGCTCCCATCAACGTGTGTAACGCCATCAGGATTTGCAGGGTCCAGAGAAAGATGTTCATGATGCATTCTCCTTGTTGTCTAATAGAATTTCAGCGAGTTTATCGAGCATCTCTGACCACCCATTCCTTGCTCCCTGGAGAGCTTGCTTGCCAAACGGTTTTGCTATATCGAATCCGGAATGTTCAAATAGCAATCGAGTGCCTTCCCCTTCCCGCTCAAGCTTGAAGCTGACCTGCGTTCCGACAAGTGCTCCCCCTTCCCATGAAAATACGAGTCGATTAGGCTCGTCACACTGGAGCACTTCACAATGCACGCTCAATCCTTCAAATCCAACCTCGGGTTTGGGCGGCACTTCAAATGTGAACTGATGTCCAATCCGTGGCTCGAAATCATTCGGGTATAACCACTCGCTCAGTGCTGCACTGCTGGCGAGTGATTTCCAGACGGCTTCTGGCGGCTTTGGAAACAGAATCTCACGGTGGATGGTTTCGCTCATTTTCCGTCTCCTTTCATGACATGCTCTTGTAGTCGCTGGAGGTGCTTGTCCCAGAACTGCTCGTAGTGCGCAATCCAATCCCGCACGGGAGCTAGCCGATCAGGCACCAAACGGTAGCGGCGTTCTCGGCCGTGTCGTCGCTCTGAAACAAGTCCAGCGTTTAAGAGCACGCGAAGATGCTGCGATACCGCAGGCCGACTCATCTCGAACTCTTCGGCAATCGCGTTCACCGGGCGTTCGGCCTCAATGAGCGCGTCCAGCATTAGGCGACGTGCCGGATGGCTGATGGCGGCAAAAACGTCGGTATCGGCAGTTTTAATCGTCGTAGGCATGTCCTTACGATACGTAAGAATATGCTTACCTGTCAAGAGCAGCGATGCACAAACAGGAGTGAAGACGATGCAATTGTCATCGCCGCTAAAATGCCCGGTTCGCGACGAGGAGCAGCGGAGATTCGACCTGTGTTTTGTGCCGCCTGTTTTCGAGCTGAGGTGGTCGTCATTAGCTGCTGCAATCGGTGCTCGCTGTGAAAAGGGTGGCATGCGAGCAACCGCCAATTTTTACCCCGTGCTGCGACGCCGACAAACAACAGCCCACGTGTAATGTTACACACGCATCCAGAACGACAGTCCGTTTGTTCATTCTGATCCGCTTAGGCATAAGCCACCCAGCCACGGAACGCGAGACCGACGTAGAACAGGCGGACGTTTGAAAATCCAGCCGCTCGCAGAATGGCATCTTCCCTTTCCGGAGTGAGGATCGAAACTGGGAATCGAGTGCTTCGCGAGCTTTATTCGCGTTTTCGGATTCGACACCGGAGCTGAGCGCAAAGGCCTCTGGCTGCGTGGGATACTTCGTCCAGATCACCGGCCGCTGTGCTATCTACTGAGGACGCAACGGTGATTTTCACGTGGAGCAATTTCCACCATCACCGGTTGAAAAATGTAACAAGCCAGATCACCAAAGTGACCCGGGTCATCAGTCGGGGTGACAGGACGGCAATAGAACTTTTTAGTTCGCGAAT
This sequence comes from Novipirellula sp., assembly GCF_041583735.1. Classification (NCBI taxonomy): domain Bacteria; kingdom Pseudomonadati; phylum Planctomycetota; class Planctomycetia; order Pirellulales; family Pirellulaceae; genus Novipirellula; species Novipirellula sp. Next base: position 22,770 of record NZ_JBFHFD010000004.1, on the reverse strand, counting down.
TCATGCCTTACGTGATGATGTTGCTGGACTGATCCGCGACGCAACTCATTGCGGCAGAGAAGTTTTTGAATCGCGGGCCACCACTTGAGCCTGCGGTTCTGATTGGCTGACGAACGACATCTGCAGCCACTGTTCGAGACCTGACCCCGGTTGGAAACGGGTCCAACTGCCTCCAAATTTGATTGTTGACGCGTCCTGTGCCCATCGCTATAGTTGCCTAGGAAACCATAATGCGAGAATTGTCATGACGCGACTAAGCGCACTCGAAAATCACGCAGGCTACTGGCTGCGCTATGTCTCCAACCATGTTTCGCACGCTTTCGCCCAAAAGGTCGAGGCTCAAGGCGTCACGGTTTCGGAGTGGGTTCTCCTACGTCAGATGTTCGGAACGGGAGCGGCCAATCCGAGCCAACTCGCAGAGGCCGTTGGCATGACGCGGGGGGCGGTTTCCAAGCTCGTCGAACGACTGCTCCAGAAGAAGCTGGCAGTGCGTTCGTTTTCCGAGGGTGATAGACGCTATCAGACCATCAAACTCACGGCGGCGGGCAAGCGACTTGTGCCGGTCTTGGCTCGGCTTGCCGACGAGAATGACCGCGAGTTCTTCGGCCATCTGACACCCGAAGAGAGAACCGGTCTGGTGAACTTGCTTCAAGAGATTGTCCGCCGGCACGGTTGGAAGGACTTGCCGGTCGATTGAATCCAAACTCACGAACCACGACGGAGAAGTCATGAACGCAGAAAAAACACAGGTGATTCAATGGTGCGCCGAGGGAGCATTGACCGGCGAGCTTACCTTTCCGGAAATCGTCGGCAGGCTAGGACAAATCGGCGTGGAACGATATCACGCAGACTACAGCCGCCAGGAAATCACGTACTACTTGGCAGAAGGTGACACCCTAGTTGTGGCCACACTCCATCCTACTCACGCAATCGGTACCGTATTCTCAGCATCGGAAGTCGAAGCCGCCGTCCGCCAGAGTCAGCGGAACGAGCATACCTACTTGGAGTTCATCCGGAAAACAATGGCCGCTGGATGCGTGGGATACTTCGTCCAGATCACCGGCCGCTGTGTTATCTACTTCGGACGCAACGGTGATTCTCACGTGGAGCAATTTCCACCATCACCCGTGGAGAAATAAAACAAACCAGATCACAAAAATGACCCGGGTCATTAGTCGGGGCGACAGGACGGCAATAGAACTTTTCTCCTGTGGGGTACGCTCTATATCCGCAGTCTCAAGTCTTGCTGTGAAAGGACTTGCGGTGCCGCTCGATTGCAATGCTGAAGACACACAAACGTGATTTGAATCCAAGTGACCGGGGTCACGCCCTAATGCTCAATAACCTTGCCTTGACCCACGAATAGCTGCGAAACACAAGCTTATCGCTCTAGCCACCTCTAGGTTCGATAATCGGAGCAAGCTTCAGAACGACACGGAGGTAATCCGTTCTGACCGGCAGCGCGGTTGTGCGTCCTGCCAGTTGAGTGAAATTGCGGCCACTTGCCAGCTCGGTTGCTTATAGGCCAACACTCATAATAGTTCGCGCGCCAGGCAAATGCTTATCTCTTCGTCGCTCAGGACGTCCTCGGACACGCCCTCCTTAGGCACTTGGCCGAATCGCGGCGATCATCAAAACGTCGGCCCGAATTGGCCTCAAGAATCGGATTGTCGGCCGATAGGGCGTCGCCAGCATCGCTACAATTTATTGCAATCCAAACAAGTAATTTGCACGTGCTGACGGGTGATCAAACGAGAATCAAGCTTCTGATTCACTATATGACACGCTGCCCGTTCAATTTGTAACGGCTAGTATTGCTATTTCAGTTTCGCGACCGACCAGCGAGTAAGCTTTTCTGGATTCAGGCACATATAGACTCCTCTCACGCCATCCTCGACACGGAGCGCCGCGACATGCACCACATTACCCTGTAGGGTAAACACGACGCCGGGGTCGCCGTTCACGACGGTTGGGTGCATGTCGTAGTCGCGTCGCTTGGTATGGAAGACTTTTGCCAGGAAGCGAGCAATGCGGTTGCGTCCGCGAATTACAACTCGCGCCGCCGTGACCTTGCCGCCGCCATCGGAATACACTTCAACATCTTCTGTCAAAAATTGTTCGACGAGCTTGGCATCGCCGGCCCGACAGGCGGCAACGAACTGCTCAGCCAACACGGCCGCTTGCTCTCGCGGCGGGCAATAACGCGGCGCACCATCCGCCAAGTGTGCTTTGGCGCGACTGACAATTTTTCGGATATAGGTCTCCGATTTTTCCAGAACCTCAGCGATCTCGCCGTATTCATAATCGAAGACGCTTCTCAGCACGAATGCCGCCCGCTCCATCGGCGATAGACGCTCGAGCAAGATGAGAAAACCCAAGCTCAGCGACTCTTGCAAATCCGCATCGTGCAAACCAGCAGATGTATCAACGGGCTCGGGAACCCACGGTCCGATGTACGATGGTTGCCCGTTGTCAGCGTTAGGCATCGACGTCGCAAGAGGACCAGCGTTGATCCGTCAAACATTTACTCGCGGCTTTCGTTCACTAGTTGACGTCGTGGTGTCGGCCATTCCTGGTCGATCCAAAGCGGCAAAGCAAAAGCAAGCGTTGGCGACTTGGTCGACTTTAGTAGGAGCGATGATTTTGGCGCGGGCGGTCGATGACGTGGAATTGTCAAATGAGATCTTGGACGCTGCTCGCAACGCGATCATAAAATCATCGTAAGCTACGGTACGCTAGCTGCCCAACGACGGGGTTAGGTGTTGCTGCTCAATTCGATCCGCCGCGTGGCATTGACGTTGCGCAGGAACACTTCATCGTGAGAGACGACCAGGATTGCACCGTCGTAGGAGTTAAGTCCTCGTTCAACGGCTTCGATGGAGTCGATATCGAGATGATTGGTGGGTTCGTCGAGGATCAATAGCGCTGGCGGTTCGGGGGCACCGAGCAGGCAGGCGAGTCCGGCGCGTAGTATCTGACCGCCGCTGAGTGTGCCCACTGTCTGCAGGGCAGCATCTGACTTGAATAGAAAACTGGCAAGCGTGTGACGACATAGGTTTTCACTCGATGTCGGGTTGCGCCGTTTGAAATTATCGAGGACAGAAAGCTTGGGATTGAGGAAGCTTGCTCGCTGATCCAAGACAGCCATGCTGACTCGAACTGAGACGGTCCCCTGCAGTGGAGTTAACTGACGATCCAACAGTCGAATGATGGTAGTCTTGCCGGAACCGTTGGGGCCGACTAGGGCGATGCGCTCGGGCCCAATCAGTGAGAAAGTTAAATCGCGAATGATGGGTCGGTCGGGATAATAGCCAGCTGTCACGGCATCAAACGCCAACACGACACGGCTGTTCGAGAGCCCGGTTGCTGGTACCGCGATCGCGAGTTCATCCAAGATTTCAACGCGAGCCCGGGCCTGTTCGACGTTTTCTAGTGCTTGAGCTTTCTGTCGCATGGCACGTCTCACGCTGTCGCCTTTGCTCGATTCGGCGTTGTTTTTTCTTGCGCCCAACAGAATGCGTGGGATGCCACCGCGGGCCCGAGTTCTGGCCCCGGCGGCATCTCGATGCTGCTTTCGTTCTAACGTCATTTGAGTATCTCGTTTGACCTTGGCCGCGTGTTTTTCAGCGTGGGCCATATCGTGTTGCGCGGCTTGCAACTCGATTGATTTTGCTGGCGAAAATGACTCCAATTGCCTCCATAGCGAGTAGCGCCGAGTGATGTAATTTCGACGATGGCGTCCATGTGTTCCAACAGTTCTCGATCGTGGCTGGCAACGATCGCACCTGCCTTCCAGTTGGCGATCAGGTTGAACACTGCCTCGCGTCCCATGCGATCCAGATTATTCGTTGGTTCATCGAGCAGTAAAAAATCGGGGGCTTGGAAGAACACGACAGCAATGCTGGCCCGTGTCCACTGACCTCCCGAGAGTTTGCACAGTGGTGTGTCGGGGCGGACGTCCAGACCAACTCGGTCCAGCGCAGCCGCCATTCGTTCTTCGAGCGTCCAGTCGGCATCCGCCAGCTCGTCAATACTTGCTTGACCCGCTTCGGCGCGACGCAAGATTTCAAACGCTTTGCGCACGTCAAAGAGATCGGCGAGAGTTTCTTCGGGCTCTATTTGCACTTTCTGTTGCAGTACGCCCAACGTACCAGTGACAGTGGCGCCACCCGTTTTAGGTAGGAGTTCGCCACTGATGAGCTTCAGTAGCGTTGACTTTCCCACGCCGTTTCTTCCGACTAGTCCAATTCGCTCACGACTCACACTGAGATCAAAGTCTTCAAACAGGCTATTACCGTCCGGTGTGGACCAACCAAGTTGTCTCAATGTGATTTGTGACATCGCTTCGACTCTTGAATAATCATTAAAGGTACGATATAGTGCTTTTATAGCATCGCGGCCAATAATGCAACGCCACCGTGCTATTTCCCAGCCACGAGAGAGTGAAGCGCTACGTCATGAATTTAGGTAAACCACGTGGGCGACCAACGAAGGACGAAGCGGCGGTAATAGATGTTCGCGTCCTCGATGCGGCGCGCGCACTTTTTAGCCAAAAAGGGATCGCGAACAGCTCGATTGATGAGCTTGCCCGGACACTCGGTGTTTCCAAGCACACGATCTACCGTCGCTATGCCAGCAAGGCACAATTGCTCGACGCCGTGGTCGAACGAGATATCAACGCGTTTCGTGACGAGTTGACTTCGGCAGGTGCGACCAGGACCGACGAACTTGAATCGCTTTACCAAGTGGCACTTCGATACTTCAAGTTCGGTTCCTCACCCGATTACTCCGCGTTCTATCTTTTGGTTAGCGCCGAGGCTGTCGTTTCGCCTGACCTACGCGAACGCTTAACTGAATGGACCAACTCCGCACTGCAACCGGTGATGGATGCGGTTTCGTCGGCACAGACCGCTGGATACTTGCGTTGTGGCAGTTCCTCTTCGATAGGCGAAATACTCATTGACCTGTTGGAGGGTGCAAACAATCGAGTCCGGTTGCGAGATGCGACATCGATCAGCAGCCGAACGGCACGGAAACTGTTTGACGATCGTTGGCAAGTTTTTATGAAGGCAATGGCGAGCGAATGAGGTTCAATGAATATGTCACAAAGATGGCTCATCACTGGTAGTTCCAGGGGCATAGGGCGAGCACTTGCTCAGGGAGTGCTCAGCGCGGGACATCGTCTCGTTGCCACGGCGCGTCAAGAATCGCATCTTGCTGATCTCTTAAAGCAGTTCGGCGAACAAGTACGAACTGTAGATCTGGATGTGACCGACCCGGTGGCCGCCGAGCAAGCAATGCAAGTCGCCGTCGATGAATTTGGCGGTCTCGATGTTTTGGTGAATTGTGCCGGATACGGTAACGTGGATTCGATTGAAGATACCGATCTTGGCGAGTTTGGCCGACAGATTCAAACCAACCTGTTTGGAACCATCATCGTCACGAAGGCGGCCATCCCAATCATGCGTCAACAGCGTTCGGGCCACATTATTCAGTTTTCTTCCGTGGGTGGTCGCATCGGCGCTCCCGGACGGGCACCCTATTCCGCCGCGAAATGGGGCGTGGAAGGATTCTCCGAAGTGCTCGCGAAAGAGATGGCGCTCGTCGGAATCAAAGTGACCATCATCGAACCTGGTGGGTTTCGGACAGACTTCGCCGGCTCCTCAACATCATTGAGTTCAGGTCCACCTGAGTACGACGCCGTTGTCGGAGCTGCTGCGCGGATGCAGCACGCGTACGATGGTCGGCAGCCTGACGATCCGGTTCGTGCGGCACAGGTAGTTATGAAAGTTGCTGCAATGGATCAGCCACCGTTGCGTTTACCGCTAGGCAATGACGCCGTGAACGCACTGGAGCAAGCCGATCTCGCAAGATTGGAAGAGCTTTGGCGCTGGCGTGAACTGAGCGTTTCGACAGACTATCCGGAAGAATGACTGCGTTGAACGTGTAGAAAAAGGACAGTGACTTTAACAACGGATCGTATGAAATCAATGTTTTTCATTGTGTTGTTATTCGCCTTGCTTGGCGGTGTTGTCACGGGATTGGACATCACCTTTTCACCAACGCGACTATGTCTTCACTCGTTACGCACGCTAGCTGGCGACGTTGAAATGTCATCTACTTTCCAGCTGATGAATAATTCTTCGTGTTAAAACTCGCTGATCATCGCCAAACATCAGCGTCTGGCTTCGGCTCGCTCCTTGGCAAATTGGCGCGGTTCAATCGTCAACGCTGCTACGTCCGTTGGAACAGCGAGAGGTTGTCACTCAACCAGCCTGAGACGGACCGTGCCTTCTTGCCCGTGAGGTCCAGGATCGTGTTGGTCGTTTCCGCAAGGACCGAGTCCTTGAAGAGCCGGTCGAGCCCGAGCCGGAGATCGGCGGCCATGTCGCTGGCTCCCGATTCAATGAGGAGTTTCCGGTGCTCAGCTGGATCGCGGTGACGATATTCGACCATCTGGCCAAGCAGCCGACGTGAAGAAAAGGTACGCGGACTCTTTTTCGCGTTGCGCGGGCTCTCTATTCGTGTTTTGGACGCCAGCATCCGATGGCCGACACCGGACGCTCGTCAGAGCGTCCAAACTCATCGATTTCATTGACCAGGCGAATGGTTAACGTGCTGACCTGTTCGTGGAAAGGCGGACTTTGGATTTCACCAAATGATTTTACTGTTGCGTGGCCACTGATAGCTAAAAAAGAAACGCCGTGACCGCCCCGGATGGCGGCCACGGCGTACTGGTGGTCAGCGATGGTTGGGATGACTTCGGCTGCGTCCGACGTTGCAGCCTTAGCTGCTACCAGTGCGTTTGCGGGTTTTGTAGAACCACCATGTGACGAAGCCGATGATGATCCATCCTGCTAATTCTTCAATTTTTCCTCCTTGAGAATTCGTATTGGGGCTGAGTGCCTTGGTGAATGCTAGTGCCCCATTCGTTTTGTTAGGAAGCGTCGCGGACGGTCCATTCGCAAGACAGCAAATTGATGCTGGTGTCGGCGTCGGTCGGAATGTCGCGGAGCCAGCGTGTGAACTGGTGGACCATGATTCCCGCCGCGATGCTGGCAGCGTAGATCGTGCTGCGTGACGTGCAGGTTCCCTGCTGGGCCTCTGACGCAGCAAACAACGTCGAGTCATAGTGAGTTGAGGACGCACCGTCAGTGACAGCGAGAACTCGTAGTACTTCGCCCAACATGCGACCGTCAGCCCAGAATGCCGAACGTCCTCGGACTGCTTTCCAAATCGCAGATCTTGCGGCAATTGAATCGACGCAGCAGAAGACTGCATTGCCGATTTCTTGGCGCGGACGAAAACGATCCTCCAATCGAATGACTTCGATGGTTGGGTCAATTTCGCCGATGGCTTGCGACGTCGCAAAAGGCTTCGCCAATCCAACCTCGTGCTTTCGGTAGCCCTGCGTTGTCGTGTTGGACAAGTCAACGCTATCGAAGTCGATCAGTTGGATTCTCGGTGTGCCGATCGAGGCGAGTTGTAGGGCGACTTGGCGTCCGATCGCGCCGACACCGATCACCGTTGCGGTGACTTCTGCCAACCGGGCCATCGGGACCAGTTGGCTTTGACGCTCGAAACGATTTGACGTTGCACTCAATGCCCTGCCTCCAATAGACGATCGCTCCACCGATCGGCTGCCGAAGCGTTCCGTTCCCACCAGTCGGCATCCTCGAACGTTTCGGCGAATGTGTGACGTGAGGAAAACGGATCGTAGACCGTCACGTTGTCACAGTATTCAATGAACCAAGCTTCGTGGTCGGAGGCCGGAAACTCAGTGTCGAATACGGTACGGCATCGTAGTCGTCGTTCAGTTCCTGGGCCGACGTTAAAGCGTGCTCGCGTGTAGGTGTTACCCTCCTCGGCGATAATATGCATTATCGCCCAGTCGACGCCACCGAAACAATGGTCGAACGTTTCTTCATCGGTGCCGCTTGGAGACGGCGACGCACCTGGGTGCGTGTGAATCCAGATTCTCGCGAACTGTTCCGGCTGACGACCGGCGTCAACTTGTTTGTCGAAAAAGTCGGCAACGCTGTCGTCGTTGAATTCGACCGAGACGACTGAGCAAACTTGTTCGACAAGTTGAATATCTTCAACGAGCAACAGGTCGCTGGCGTTGGAGATGCCGAATCCACCGACTTCGGTGGGGCCAATATCACGCAGGTACAGAAGCTTTGCCATCGCGTACGGTGTGAACCGCAGCGACCGTTTGCTTGACTTCTCCGCATTCTTCTTCACTCGCTTCGTTTTGTTTGGTGATGCAATCATCACAGGTTCCTTCAAAGAGACAGGCGTTACAGAAAGAATTGCCGCAGTCGTCGCACGACTTCAGGCACGTTTGACAAACATCGTCGCCACAGCCTTCGCAGGACGAGATGCACTCATTGCAAAACCGGTCCACGCAGGATTCGCAGGAGGTGCTACAATCGGGACATAATTCGGTTTCGCATTTGCAGCAGCCGACGACTTCGTCTCGGTCGACGTTGTCGCCACATGATTTGCAGCTGACTCCGTTCCAATCTTCGATTTGCACGTAGGCTGAATCGGGGTTGTAATTCCGCAGTACGTGATCGACGATGCAAAAGAAGTCGTAGATGCGTCCCTCATCGAGGGATCGCCGGATCGCGTCTGACCCTTCCCCTTCGCAAAGCGTTTCGCCTTGCACGTGAGGATGCGTGACGCTGTCATTGGATGAAGGGCAGTTCGGCTCGACTGCGATCACTTCATACGGAGATGACTCCTTAATGAACTTCCAATTCAAACAGATCTCGAAGCTTCCGAGCTCAACGTACTCGAGCGAGATGCTCGATGTCTGGACTGTGAGTCGTTGCTTTACGCGATCGATCGTGACGCTCTTGAACTCGCCGCGGAGTGCTTCGATCTCTCGATAGACGGACGTTACCGTCGGTTCGAGGCGTGGTTTAGCAAGACGATTCAAGTCGTCGATCACGTGAGCCGATCGCATTCGCAGCACATCGAGTGCCCCTCGCAGTCGGTCGGTGGCATCCTTTGCTGCGGCGTTCCAATTCCTTGCGGTGGAAGCCTCAAGCCGTCGCCGCCAGCGACGACACTGATCGAACGACTCGTCCAGTGCAGTCATTGCCTTCGGAGCCTGAACGCCTTTTAGCGAGTTCAGGATTTCGACTGCCGCCCGGTAATCGTGCGTGATTTCGTTCGTCATAACATTGGCTCCAAAAGAGGCCCTGTCGAGATGGTCGGCTACTTGCAATCAAACCACCCCGACTGGGCAATGAACATAGAAATCAGACCGCGCCTTCGATTTTGAGTGGCGTAAAGCTGACGCGGTCGCCATCACGGAGCACTTGATCCGCGGGGGCTGGTTGCCGATTGACACGGATCAGATAACTGTCGGCATGGAACCTGCCCACATGTCGCTCGAACATCTGCTGGACAGTGGTGTTTTCGGGAGCGTCGACGTGGTGGGCGTAGCCGCCAGCGTCATTGGAGATGAGGAGTACCTTCATGTTTAATTCTCTTGGGTTTTTGGGAGGTAAACTTGCGTTTGGGAAAACGAAGCCGCCGCTGCCCTCGAATGGGAAAGCGGCGGCTCGTTACGTTTGGTTGCTTATTACGATGAGGTTTCATCGCGTTAGCAGAGTGCGGCTTCGGGATCGAAGCGGCCTTCATCGAGATCCTCGCGAAAGAGGTCGAAGTCATCCCAGTCGATAACGCGACCGCCGTGCACGGGATCGGTCGGGTCGTCGATGGGAATGGCAGGGTCAAGAAGCATGAAACCGAGACGTTTAACTGCGGAAACAGTGTCTCCGGTAGCAGCAGCCACGGCACGATTGAGTTCGTTTTGGTTCATCGGATAGGTTCCTTACTGAGAGGGGAAACGAAAAAAGCCCCGACCGTCTGACTTGAAGTCAAACGATCGGGGCTTTGCGATAACGGTAAAAATGGAACGGCTACCCTCGCGAGCGAGTTAGCCAATTCTGCTGAAGCCAAGCCACTTCTGCTGCCAAGGCTTCGCTACGTTTGTCGAAAGGTCCGAGTGTCGGACCATCGACCGGGGAAAAATCTGCGGTCCATTGACCGTCGAGAGTTGGCTCCACGTGTGAACCACGCCGGATTGCGATGCAACCGACTGAGCGAACATCAAGGCGATCATCGAAAATCATTTGAGTCTCGCCGTTAGTTGCGACGACTAAATCGATGGTCTTCACCGGGGACCTCGGATGATGTTCCGACGCGGTCGATCGGTCATCAACTCATCGAGACTCGTTTCGACCTCGGTCAAAGAGCGAGCCACTCGTTCGCGCAATGACGATCGATCTCGTAGATCTTGTGGGTCGACTCCAGTAATCACCTGCCTTGCGTTCTCAACTAGTTGATTGAGATCGTCGTTGCTTCCAATGTTGAGATGCTGAAATCGTCCGAAGAACTCATTTAGGTTGGCAATGGCAGAGTCACGAAAGACTTTCGGCTTCCCATCCACCGAACCGGACAAGCGTTCGGCCAGATGACCAACCAACTGCGAGAGTTCTTCGGCAAATGTTTGCTCGGCCAGTTCAACGGCTTCAGCGAACTTCGCTTTCACACGTTGGCATTCTTGTTCGTACAACTCCGGATTGACCGTCCGCAGATACGCAGGCGGTGTGACCGACGGAAAATCCCAGGTTATCCCGAACAGATCCGAGACGGAGTCGGGATAGTCTGTTGGATCGAACAGGTGCCCGAGTTGATTGCGGGCTTGATCGACGAGTTCCGCGAAACTGAGGTCGAGTTCGTCGACGGCTTCGCTAAGTTCCACTTGGATGACGATCATTCGATCGTCAAACTCCGAAACATCGCCGCGGCGTAACAACCGGACGCCAGGTTCGATATACGGCAAGGTCATGCCTTTCCACAATGCACTCGCCTTGGACTTGATCGCCGAGACGGCGCGGAACGAAGGATGCGATGTGTCGAAGAGACGTTTGGCCGCAGAGAGCGTGCGGCTGTCGGCGTCGAACGCGCCGGCCGCTTGTAGTTTCTGGTCACGACTGAGACTCTTGCGAGTGCCGGGCCAGCGGATGTGCAACCGCGCGGCGGTCGTTTCGGCTTGAAGCCGCGTGCCGTGTGATGTTTGGCTATGGGTAACTGGATCTTCGAGCATGGTGCTCATGGATTCTCCTTTGTTTGAGTTGGTGTCACAAATTAAGCGGGTCAAATCGAAGCCGATCAATGATGGTTTCGATTTCGTCAGCGGTTAGCACCGGATGCGGGGAGACATCGAAGTAATGTCGAGTGGTGGATTTGTCTGCGCGAGCCATCTCATCCTTCCAAAATCGCAGTGCTGCCCGGATCGTGGCGAGTTGGTTTTGAGTGAGCACGTTAAAACGCCTCAATTCTGAGACGGATTGGCACGCGACACCCGGCGCCGCGATTGTGGCTTGGCATCATGCTGGTAAATTCCAGACTTTTCCGCATCCAAGCAACGCCCGCTGGCCCATTGCCGCAAACGGTCCACCGATTCAGTTGCCGTGACTGCGACGGGAACAACATTCAACCCCGCTTGTGAAAGCGGAATGTCCAGCAGGGCAGATAGTCGGCAACAAGCTCGGATTTCCGCGCCGGTCCATTTCTCATCGACCGGGCGCTTCTGTTTTGCATCCAGCCCAAACATGTCGATGTATTGGGTCCAGATTCGATCTTTCTGATCACGCTGCGGAAGATCGAGGAACACGATTCCGTCGAACCGCTCAGCACGAGAGAGCTCCGGAGGCATCCGCGTGATATCGTTGCAGGTCGCGATCAGGTAGACGTTCGAGGTATGGTCATTCATCCAGCTGAGCAACGTGCCCAGCATACGCGACGACACACCCGAATCGTTTTGCCCCGATCCCGCCGCCCCACTGAGAGCCTTCTCGATCTCATCAATGAACAAAATGCAGGGCGCCATGGCGTCTGCGATTTGCAGCGCCCGGCGAACATTTTGTTCCGTCTGGCCCACAAGACTCCCCATCAATGCCCCGATATCGAGGATAAGCGTGGGACGTCCGGCCTCTTTACCAAGTGCTTTGGCGAATGCCGACTTGCCGGTTCCTGGAACACCCAGCAACAGTACGCCACGAGGTTGCTTCAGCGGATTGTCACGCCCGTGCTGGAGCAGCGACCGTTTGCAAAACGCCTTCAAGCTGTCCAGCCCGCCGAGTGACGTGAAATCGTCACTGCTCTTGTAGAGCTGAAGCAGGCCAGACTTTTTGAGCATGCTCGCCTTCAGTTCCCAAACCGATTCGGGCTGGATCACGGAATCACGAACTAGGCTCAATCCGAAAGCGTTCTCAGCCTCCAATCGCGTCAACCCCATTGCCGCATCGAGCACCGTTTCGAGTCGGTCGGCGCTGGGGAGTTCGCCGTCTTCGGTAGCGATGCCCTCGGCGATCTCTTTCAATTGTTCGCGTGTCGGAAGCGGATGGTCGACAACGATGAACAGTTTTTCAAGTTCCGTCGGGATCTGTACGATCGGAGACAGGATGATGAAGATTGTGCGGTTCGATTTCCCATCCACGATTTGTCTTGCCAGTGCCTGCATCACTTCGGTCGAACCCAAGAAGCGATGAAAGTTGGTTAGTACAATCAAAGACGCCGTTTCATCCGAACCGAGCGACTTCATCGCACGAATTGCGGCCAAAGGGTCCGCCGCGCCGCCATCGTCCATGCTGGTGCTACCGCGAACACGCAATCCCTGGTCGATGTCCCAGGTGGCAAGTCGCCACTCTTGTTCGCGACAGAGTTGGGTAATTTCGAGCAACGCATCGTCGTGCTCATGGGACTCGATCCAGATGCCGGTGAAACAGGCTCGCACCAGTTCGACCAAGCGTTCTGATAATTTCATAGATTTCCCTATGGATTGGGTTGAGAGTTAGGATGCGAGCAGTTCGTTGATCGCCAGCATCCAAGAAATAATTTCGGCACCGCGGTCTTGCTCGCCAAGCATCGCCGGCGTCATTTGTCGGGCGGCTTTGGTGTTGAGCCATCGTTTCGAACGATTCGCCATACGGCTTTGCGAACGACGAGCCTGCAACTGCCAAGCAATCTCACCTGGACGCTTACGATAAAGTTCACGAGCGGTTAGTTCGGCGACACAATCAAAGTCGTCGAACTTGATGTGAATACCGCTAGCAGCGAAGATGGCGTCCGGATGCAGGTAGTTTTCGAGGCACCGCTTTTGAGTGAGAACGGCTTGGCATCGCGGACGCTCATTCACGGCGTTTGCAGCTTTTCGCCGAAGTTCAGTTTCCGGCGGAAGCTCGTGGTCGTAGAGATGGAACTCCGGACGAGCGAGCGGACCGAGACGCTCGGCCCAGGCTCGCACGTGACCGCCGCCAAACGGCACGAATATCAACTCCTCTTGCCGTTCCATCTCCGCCAGATTCGGAAGGCGACTGTCATCGGCATGGAGCATCAAGGAGATGCGGCGCAAGAACTCAATATCATTCATGCCTTCGACAACCATTAGCAGCCGAACGGAGTCGCAAATTTGAGTGACAGGTAAATGGGCTTGTTTAAGAGTGTCGATTATCCCTCCCGTTGAGTTTGGTTTTCGGATTGTGATTGGCTTGCGTAAAATTCCGCAGTTAGCTTTTCGGAGCATCTCGTCCCCAGGGCAGCCTCCAGAAATTGACTCGCCTCGCGGCATCCGCTTCCTGAAAAACCCTGGGTTTCGACCTTCGTTTCGCCAGTGGGGGCAACGGTGATTTGAATTGTTTTCAACTCGCACCTCCAACGTGAACCGTGAGCTTGATTGATCCATCAGCGAGCGGTTGTTCGGTCACCGAGTGACCCTGCTTATGTGCTTCCAATACGGATTTTTCAACCGCGTACCGCTGGATAAGTCGATCGAGATGGGACTGTTCGCCCCAGTTGCATTCGTAATTATCGAAGTGAATCATCCCCGCAGTCGTGTCGCAGACGACGGGGTAACGCCAGCGAGGTAACTGGACGCAATATCCAGTCGCCTCGGCGCTGAAGAGCTTCACGGTTTGATGCACCGGTTCGTCGAGTTCAAGTCGAAGGCAAGATGCCCGCAAAGCGACCGGATCGCGAATCTCGGTCGTGATCGTGACAATGTGTGACAAAGCGTTTTCCTTTAAAATTAGAGTTAGTGAAAATTATGCGGTTTTGTCGTCGCCAACTTGCGACTCAGAAGGCAGTCGCCGTGCATTTGATGAGACAGAAGGCAGACGCGACAGCAATTGCGGGTGATCCGCGACAAGGTCTCCCAACAATACGTCGATGATCACATGATCGTCGGCGGGAGCATCCGGTTGGCGGAGTAAGTGCCATACAATCACGAGTGGCAAAAGACACGCAATCCATAGTCCTGCATTGATGATCGCTGCAGCGGTCAGCGAATCGTAGCGACGCTCATTCGCTAGCGATCGACGATCCGTCTCGAGTTGATCTCGTTGCTGCCCGATGGCGGTTCGCTCAGCCTGCACCTCTCGCTGCATGGCGGTCACTTCGCGATGAAGTTGGTTGGCTTGCTGTGTTTGTTCGGCTTGACGACGTTCGTGTCGCCCGGACATTTCAACGAGACGATCGTCTTTGTCTACTTCGCATCCCGCCATCGAAAGAATCACGATCATCATCGCGAACCGTTGCAGGGTCGGGTTCAGGTTCATCCGTCCTCCATTGTTGAACGAGTCGTTTGAGAATCTGCTGCAGTGCGATCCGCAGTCTTCGCTCTTTGATTAGCGCGACGACCAACAGTAGCATGGCAACAGTCATAATTGTTAAGATGATGTGCGTCAGTTGGCACCTCCGTTAGGTTGAGTAAATGGATCCAGTGGGCATCGAGGGCTAAGATATCCCTCAACTTATATGCCGCGTTTTTGCGTCCAATTTAGCTGTTTGGTTCACGACTCGGCCGATCAGCCTTATCGCGAGTTGATTGATCACGCCGATGGGCTTGAATGATCAAGTGAGCAAGGTTGTTGACGACCTGCGCTCGCTCTGGTTTGTCAGGTTCAGGTTTCTGTCCCTTCGCATTTGGCTTAGGCATCGCATTCCTTTTTTGTAATGTCGATTGGCGCGACTGCGCATGAAAAACGCCTCACTTGAAAGCGAAGCGTTTGTGAATCTTGTGGGTGATCGACTGCGAGCTATGCAGACCGTCGCTTATGGCCGTTGTTGTATGGAACCGCTGGTGGTTCAAGCCCCTGCATTTCGTACCACCGTCGGTAGCTGTACCAAACGTTGCCGGAGTTGACTTTGTGTCCTTCTTGCTGGAGTTGCTTTGCCGTTTCACGATGGCTCGCACCCTCGATGTCAATCAGTTGGTGGACCCGCTCGGCGATGGCATCAAGTCGTGGGGGCTTCCGAAGCCACACTGTGATGGAATCGGACGACTGAGTTTCACCATCGTTCGATGAACGATTAAAACTGTCGAGTAGCCGCAGTTGAAAGGTGCCGCGAACATTGGACTGCTTACGATTTACTCGCTGTTCAACACGCACCATGATCTGCCCGCCGGTCAACGATCGAAAGATCGCAAGAGCTTGATAGAGAGCGTCTTCGCCCAACTCTCCCGTTGATGCGTCCGATAACAGATTCGACATCTCGGTAAGACGCTGTCGAATCTCAGCAACCGTCAAGGTATTCGTCTCACCGTTGATGCGCGTTTGCAGTCGATTGACTTCGCTTTGCATCGCACTACGTTCCGCTTGTGCCGCGCGAAGCCGTGCCTTTGTCTCCTTGCGGTCCGCCTCCGTGCCTTCCCCAGACATCTCGAAGAGATCATTGACACGGTTTCCAAGTACAGCCAGTTTCCGGCGAGACTTGGCGAGTTGATCGTCAAGGCCGTGATCTGCTCGCGAATCGAGTTCTTGGCTTTTCAACACTACAGATTCGATCAATTCAGCATCGCAAGAAATCGACTTGGTCAATTCACGACATACGGCTTCAACCGCATCTCGACGCCGCACGGCCGACTTGCATTTGCACTGGTCACCGTTCTTGCAATGCATCCCTGTACCCTGTGCACCGGTTTGATAGAACCTTACGAGCGACGCTGATGTACTGCAACTTTCGCAGAAGAAGAATTCGGTCGTCAGATCCCAGAGTTGCAATGTCTTGGGCTTACGTGGCCCTCGAGGACCAGTTTTGCTCCCTTCAAATTTGACTCGTAGCTTCTCAAACGTCTCGTCGTCCAAAATACGAAGTTCTTCGCATTGAACAGTGGTGACCTCGTCATCGGGTTGCTCGATCTGCTTGACGTTGTCTAGTTTTGTCGAAAATTGATTTCGTTTGCGACCAAACTCCCATTTGCCGACTAACCGCTCGTTCGCGAAAAGACGCCGGTAGCAGGCATATTGCAGTTTCCCTGTCGATGCACGCGGATCGACTGCGCCGCCAGCAGCATTCCAACGACGAACGCCCTCCCGAACGGACATGCCATTGAGCAAAAGCTGAGCATGTTCGTTGATGAGCTTCGCCGTCTCTGGATCAACTTCTGGCATCGTGCGTGGTCTGCCACGATTGGTAAGCGGAGCACCTGGAATTACTCTCCGCCGATATCCAATTCCAATTGCTCCTGTCGTCCAATTATTCAGAAAAAGCCCTGTCAATCCAGAGCGGACGTGGTCGGCGATCGCATCGAGCAACATATCGTCCATGATGCCGTGAATCTGTAGTTGTAACTTCCACGTCTTGCGATCATTGGTGTCGATTCCTTGTGAGACGCTGACTGCTCGCAGCCCTTCTTCGACAACTTCCTCATTGACGAATTGGTAGCCTTTGCCAGCCTGACGAAACAATCGACTCATCTTGTACACCAGCAAGACCTTTGCCTGTCGCTCGGAAAGGATTGCCTTCGTTCGATCGAGACCGGCACGCTGAATCCTTTTACCCTTGACGCCTTCATCGACTGAAATCAATTCAGGTGGGACATAGACGCGGTTCTTCGCAGCCCACTGGATGTTCTCGCGGACTTGGTCGTCGGTCGAGTGTTGCAGCTTCGTGCTGAAGCGTGAGTAGATCGTGCCGATCTCATAGCCTTTTGTAATCGCCCACGCGATTCGAGTTTCAAGCGTGGCGGCGGGATCGAAACCACTCAGGTCAAGATTGTGAACGGCAGCCATTTCGGACCACCATTTTTCAGCCTTTCGGATGAGTTGTACATTAGCTGTGCCGATACTAGGAATGTTAGAGTTCATGGTTGAACCTCCTGTGAGATAGATCCTCCGGATACAGCCTAAGCGTCGTGCTCGGCCCTTGAAGGATCATTGATGGGTTCAGAATAAAGATGCATGTTCCGCCAGCGTTCCGCTGGCCAGAATTCCGCAGGCGCATAGAAAACGCTCCGTCAAAGACAGAGCGTTAGTTCGTTTTGAAGCGACTGATTGAGGACACGCAATGGGTTGAGCGGTTGCCACGAGTATTGTGCCGCAATTGCGATCGCAGTTTAACTTATGGAGTCCACTCGCGAATTTCTCCGTCCACATGATGCTCAAAAAGGCGAATTTCTTCTGCGGCGACCTCTAGCTTCTGCGCACCCGCGCCAGCGGACACGATCGCGTCACCGAGGGTGATCGGAAAACATTCTAGGTTCACAATTTCCGATTTAGTTTTCGACAGCCAACTTGGCTTTTTTCGCTCACCAAAGACCGTGTGGTCGATCGACAGACCTGTCTTCGCGTGGCGTGCCATATTCCACATAAACCACCATTTTGCTTCGTGTTTCGCCCAGTCAAACTCGATTTGCTCGCCCTTCCAGTGAATCGCTTGAAGGAATGAATTGAGCACCAAGTCATTGTTGAGGACCGCATGATCGTATGCCGCGTCGTCGTCAAGCAACTCACCAGTTTCCTTCAACAACCATCGGCGATCGTTCGTCGTCAAAAGGTTCAGAGTGTGTGCGATATCAATCACGGCTCGGACCTGAGTGCAGCCATGCACAGTCGACCACATCGCAACCGATCCGCCCTTCCGATATGCGATCTCAAAGTCGCCGCCGAGCCTTGCTGTTTCTTTGTACGAAAAGACTTTTTGCCACAGCTCAAACGCTATACTGGGTGTGCACACTCTCAACATCGTTTCTTCGAGCTTTTTGCTCGCCGCTGCGGATAGATTGCTTGGCTGGGTCATTAAACCATTCACCTCATTACCTCCCTGTACCAATTTTCTCGCTCCCACATGAGCACTTATATCGCACCATCTTAGTCGAGAGGCGATTGAGGAGAACAGGTCTTTGGCTACCGGTTCTACCGGCTGGGAAAACCCTGCTGCACAATTGTTTTTTGAAATCTTCGATTTCCGGTCAGCGGAACGCTTGTGGAATGGTGGTATGGACACTGTCGGGCACTTGTTCGCATGAATCACGACTGTTGCGATATATTCAGTGCCCACCACCTCTCCCTTGCTGTCCTCCACCATCGCTGTCGAGCGTCACGGGATTGCCGCGTTGACGACCAACACGGCAATTACCAACCTTGGAGGCATGGTCCACGGACAGCAATCCAACGATCGCAAGAAGCCCGGTTCAGGCAAACTGAAACGGGCTCTTTCGACTTTAGATAGGGCTGTGCTTGAGAAGTAAATTTTGGCCCATTCGCCATATCATCATTCAACTCATATGACGCATTTTGGTCAGCAATTTAGCAATCTGCGATAGGGTGCGAGAAGCCAAAAGCTAACAGCAGTCCATCATGTAATATGACGCAAAAACGCTCTCAATTTAGCTCGTTCGACGCTTCTTCGTCATTCCGAGTGCGGCACAAAGCGGATTGTTGTGTTCGTCAGTCCATTAGGCGAAATGATCTCAACATAGTTTTGTGTTCAGGTGCCGCCCAGAACTAGATATGTCGCCGAGTGACATTTGTGACGCCGGCGAAACATCATTCGTCAGAATCTCCGGATTGGGATGGCAAAAACCATGTTCCGATAGGGCCGATAAATGTTCTGATAAGCAAAAAACGTCGGCTTGTATCTTCGGGCTGTAAGTTGCTTCCACGTAACGACTTGTGGCATATGAATCGTGATAGGAAAAAAGAAAAAGACGGATTCCCGTGTCCTCCGCTATTGAAAAAACGCCGTCGGAAACATCACGTTTCAGGCGGCGTTTTTTATTTGGCCCGGTCCATTCGGAGCAGCGTCTTCGTGGCGGTCGGTTAGTCCCGAAGGGACGGCACGATGTAGCCACGGGCGAGAGCCCGTCGATGCGTGGGCGAACACGATTGCAAAGCCCTGAAAGGGGCGACATGAATCGTGGGCATGGGATCTCTTGTCGTCTCTTCGGGACTACTGGTGTGCGATGTGTTCGTGGTCCATGGGCTGACGCCCATGGCTACAGCATGACGCCACTTTGTGGCTATTACGAATGCTTACCACTTCGTGGCTTCATTTCGAGAAAACTGGCGGAAAATCTCTAATAAAATTAGCTGTGTCGCGTCTTTCCTTTTGAGAAGATGAACTCGTCGTGATCCAAGACAGCCAAGACGCAGCGAATCGAGTGAATGTTGAAACCGACTCCCCGAGTCTTCAAACCGAGCTCCGATGATGAGCCTGAGCCCCGTGTTGAAACGGAGCTGAGCGTACGGACTTTGTTTGACAGCGAAGAGACGCCGCTGCTGCGTTATGCGTTCGCCCTCAGCGGTCGCCGTGCGGTGGCCGAGGAAATCGTGCAAGAAGTGTTCTTGCAGCTGCATATTCACTGGGACGAAATCGATTCTCCCAGGGCCTGGTTGTTTCGAAGTGTTCGTAATCGTGTTTATACCCACATCCGCGATCACCGCCGAGAAGTGCTGAGCAGCGACGACGCCAAAACGCAAACGTGCGATCGCGAAGCGGACTCGCCCGAGGCAATGGTGCTGCGAATCGAGGCGACGGGAACGTTGCGAAAAATTCTCGAGGATCTTGACGAGACCGATCGCCAGCTGGTGAAGCTGAAGTATTTCAAAGATCTCAAGTATCGCGACATCAGTGCCCAAACGGGACTCAGTATTGGCAACGTCGGCTACCGTCTGCATCACATCTTGAAAGAGTTGGCAGGCAAATTGCGTCCACTCGGAATCGATGAAAATTCATGAATCAAGAACCGAACAAACCGTTGATCGATCCGGAACTCGAAGCTCGCATTGTTGCGCTCGTGTTGGGCGAAGCTTCCGACTTTGAGCGAGATCAATTGCAGCGTCTCATTGATGAGAAAGCCGAACTCGCTGCTTTCAAAGACGAAATCGAACGTGTGCACGGATTGATGCGAGACGTCGGCAACGGCGAATGGGATGTTAAAGACAAGGACTGGAAATTACCTGCGGAAAAACGCGACGCAGTGCTGGCGTTCATCAGCGGCGAGACAACCGAACCGCCAGTGATTCGACTCGCAGGCAAGTCCGGGGATCAGCCCAGTAAGTCTGTCGGGCGAAGCAGGTCGAAGCGGCGTTGGGTTTTGGGCAATATTGCCAAGGTCGCTGCCGTGCTGCTGATCGTGGGATTCGGCGTGAGCATGTTTCTGCCAAGTATCCAATATGCGCGTGTCGCTTCCCGACACCAAGACGCCCGTATGAGCGCTGATAGCTTCTTTGATTCATCGGAATCGATGGATGGAGAGGACCTCTTGTCCGATTACGATGCCTTCATGACCGAAGACGCGGTTAGCGGACCTGCTAGCGAGGATCACTTTGGTTCCGCAGCAACAAAAAATGTTGAAGGTAGGGAGTACAGCAACAGCTCGAAATCAGCCCTCTCGGCGATTCGCGAGAGTCTTAGCCAGAATGCGAACAAAGCTCTGCCGTCCCCCTACTACCTGCAGGACGATATTCAGTATCTCCCGTCAGGTCCCGAATTCAAATTGCAAAAAAGTGAAGCAGAGTTGCAGGAGAAGTTGTGGGAGGAGAGCGAGAGTGTTTCGCCACGACAGGCCGACAATGGTCGGCGTCCTGAGTTGTCGCAGCCTATCGTGGGTGACTTCGCTGTCAGTCCTCATTCCGTGACAAGTAGCACTGCGGTTGAGTTTAGTGACGAATGGGGGGCGCGAACCTCGTCCACTTTTGAATCGGGAGCAAAGGATTTTAGATTGCCGAGTGCAGGCGATAGTAAGCTTACAAGTCCAGTTATTGCGGGATTAGCTATGGAAGAGCTGCGTAAGGCGGGGCAGCCAGAGAGTTCTAGCGAACCCGCATCGCGTGGGCTGTCGGTGAAAGAATTGGAGCAACCCCTATCGGAACAAGAGCCCGACGTCGTTGTCGAAGGTTTCCCCGCTCGGACGGGGCGAATCATGCTTGGTGCGACGGTAAATCGAGATGCTGGGGATTCGGGGCAAGTGTCTTCGGCAGACGATTTTTCGTCAGGGCTGCGCGGTGGCACTGACCTGTATTTCTCCAATGGCGGCTCCAACGATGCACCGGTCGTCGGTGTCGAAAGGGATATGGATGAGGCAGAGACCAGTATATGGGTAGACGACGATGGGGACAGCCGCGATGACGGGGCAAACCTTTTGGGGACGCCACGAGAAAAAAACGAGAAAAAGAAGAATGCGGTTCGTATCGCGGAAAATGTCTCCGGAAGCGGTCCTGCGATGCCCAACGCACTCGGCGATCGATTCGATATTGATTCGGTCCGCATTGCTCAAAGCGAAAAGTCCAAAAGGGACGAATCACTTCGGCGATATGGCGAGTCGCCTGCCGACTCACCTGGTCCGGTCTATCGGTACGTAGAACCGTCGATCGAGTTAGGGAAAATGAGAGAGCTGCAAACAAAGGAGCCTGTTCGAACCACCGTCGCTCCAACCGCTTCTCCAGCCGGGCTGGACGAAAAGAATGCAGCAGAGGAAGCCTTTTCCACGTTCTCGCTGCACGTCAGCGACGTATCCTTCAAGCTCGCCCGAGCCTCGCTGGCCAATGGATCGTGGCCTGAGGCAGCCAAGGTGCGGATCGAAGAATTCGTGAATGCTTTCGACTACGGCGATCCAATGCCAAGCCAAAGCGAGAAAGTTGCCTGCCGCGTTGAACAATCGATTCATCCCTTCTTGCAGCAACGAAACTTGCTGCGAGTTTCGATGCGTACTGCTGCGGCGGGACGTGCCAGCCATACGCCGCTACGATTGACTTTTCTGCTCGATAACTCGGGTTCGATGGAACGAGTCGATCGTCAACAAACAGTACGCCGCGCTTTCGCCCTGCTGGCTCAACAACTCAACACGATCGATCAAGTCACACTGATCAGCTTCGCACGTCAGCCGCGATTATTGGCCGACAAGGTCAGCGGCGACCAATCGAGCCGGCTCGTGGAACTCGTTGAAAACTTGCCCAGTGAAGGGGGCACGAATCTCGAAGCCGCTTTGCAATTGGCTTTCGAAAAGGCCCAGGAACAACGCATTGACAATGCTCAGAACCGGATCATTTTGCTTACCGATGGGGCGGTGAACCTTGGTGATGCCAACCCCGATCGGCTGTCGCAGATGATCGCCACGATGCGATCCGCGGGCATCGCTTTCGATGCGGCGGGGATCAGTGCCGATGGATTGAATGATGAAATTCTCGAAGCGCTCGCTTGCAAAGGCGATGGTCGTTACTACCTGCTCGATTCACACGAGGCTGCGGATGAGGAATTTGCGAGTCAGATTGCTGGGGCACTGCGTCCTTCGGCAAAGAACGTAAAAGTGCAAGTCGAGTTCAATCCAAAACGAGTGGGACGCTACAAGTTGCTGGGCTTCGAAAAGCTTCGTCTTAAACAACAGGACTTCCGCAACGACAACGTCGACGCAGCCGAAATGGCGGCGGCGGAAGCCGGCGTGGCGTTGTATCAATTCGAAGCAAAGCC
>NZ_JBFHFD010000003.1:0-54965 GCF_041583735.1 Novipirellula sp. | reverse complement strand
GCCGAATGGGGACTACTCCAGCAGTCGACTGAACATGCACAATTGAGCGGTCGTTCGTGCGGCCACCGACGGATTCCAGCGAACTTGGTTCATCCGCTTGCAAAGCTCGTCGCTTAACCGTTCAATCGGCTGGTGCAGTCGAACGAACCCGAGTCGCTGTGCTGCTTCGGATAGCGTTTGCCAATCCCCCGAGGCCGCTTGGTTAAGTCCCGTCAACAGAATTTCGCTGAGGTGGATGTTGAGTGTCGTGAGAAATTCTTTGATTGGCGACTGCGGCGACGCCAACTCGCTGTCCTCTGAACTCGCTTCGGTCTGGAGTTCCCCGCTGCCGCCTAACCAAGTCGACACGGCTTGACGCGATTGGTCGCTCGATTCAAACACGATCGAGATCGGTTCGATTTCGAGTTGCTGGTGCACCCAGCGGACATGGCCACTGACAAAACGTGCGTCACTGCCACGCGTTGCCAGCATGTTGCTCAATTCGGTGAACCCTGCATCACCGCGATGGTGATAAGGGAAAATAATCCGGGCGGTCGCGGAATTTGCATCATGCATCGTCGCGGTCAGCTGTTGATGGACGACGTCAAAATCGGAATCGCTGATCCGAGTGACTTTCAAAACGTGTAGGTTTTCAGTGTGCCGCAGCGGTCTCAACCAATCCGGTGGCAATCGTTCGAATCGTTCCCGCGCTTGTTGGAAATGGTCGATCGCCAGCGGAGGTTGTAGTTGTTCCCACTGAAACGTTTGCGGATTGATCGTCAATTTTCCGCTGCCCCGCGGCAGAATTAATTCGTCGGTCGCGGTCCGTTTTCCCGAGCCGAGCATCATTTGCGACATCGCCGCCCCGCCCAACGACACGCCGCGGCTGAGTGAATGGGCCGCCAATTCTTCAAAGGATTTTGCCGTTGGTTGTGATTTCGGATCGGGGTCGGCAAACACCCGCTGCACCGCGACCACGGTCCCGGTATCGACGTCTTGGAAATAGGCGAGCATTTTGGTTTGGGATCGTCCGGGACGAACGCCAAGCCCGAGCCCAACGAACCGCCCGCCCTTGATGTCAGTACGGCGATCCGATTTGTTGCCTCGTACCAACGGCTGAGGCACCGATCCATTTTGTGAGCGAATCGACCGCGACCTTGCGATCAACTCGCCGACCAACCGCACCGTTTCCAGAGGACTGAATCTCGCATCCTTCTGAGTGTAACATTCGTGTTGGTGGATCAGTTGCAGCACCAGTTCAGCGGGCCATACCAAGCCGCCCCCACGCAATTGTTTTTCCAGCCGCGATAGACGCTGAGGCCACGTGGCACTGCAGCCAGACATCCCATCGCTGCAGAGTTCGGTAATCAGTTCGTCGAGTCGGGCGAGTTCCTCGTTGGGAACAGGCAACTCATTTTGCCCCAATGAGATCAGCCCGGTGTTTCGCTTGGGATCAAGTTCGCGAAACGCCCACACCGCCATCGCGGTCCACTGAGGCAGCATCGCTGCGGCACAATCCGCTCGTGCATAGCGTGCATCGCCCGGCACAGGAAAACGGACGGTGCACGATTCGTGCAAAAATCGAGCGGTCGGTTTCTCGCCACGCGTCAGTTCGACCAAGACGCCATCGTTAAACACTTTCCTCGCTCGAGTGATCGTCGCCTTGCGAAAATGTTGAATCAAGTCTTCGTCACTGATTTGACCAGGATCCCATGCGGACGATGATGCGGTGGTGTTTTGATCTTCGTGGACCGTGGTGACATCGATGTCAACTTCGTCGGTCTCGCCATTGCCGGTCTCTTCTTTGTCGGACGGGGCAGCGTTCGCGACATGACGTTGATACGCCAGGACAGACCGAATGACATGGCGACTGATTCCAATTGAACCGCTCGAACAGTTGGCTTCGTGAATCGTTTGCCCCGATACGAATTGGCACACGGTTCCGTCGGACCAAGTCACGATTAAATCATGCGCTGCGGAATTGTCCTCGGTTTCGCTGATTTCGTAACTCAACTGGCCTTCGTCCAATTCGCGTTGGGCTCGCTTCACGGTGCCACGGTTGGTCAGCGAGGCCAAGTCGTCACTAGATAGCGAGAGCAGATCGACTCGAGTCATGGTTTATGCCCGCACCTTTTCGGCGACCCAATTGGCCAATTCACCGGGAGTCATCGCCGCGACGTGCCAGCCAATTTTGACCATTTGAGCCGCGACTTGTTCGTCGTACGTCGGATCGGCTTGCCCATCCAAGGCGGCCAATCCTAAACAGGTCACACCACTTTCGACCAATTGGCGAGCGGCGGAATAGAGCCGTCCCGTGGGTCCGCCTTCGTAAAAATCGGTGATCAGTGCCACGATTGTGCGTTGCGGGTTTTCCACCAGCGTGGATGCATACGCGACCGCTTGCCCGATGTCGGTTCCGCCACCGAGTTGAACTTTCATCAATGTTTCGACAGGGTCGACGATTTGCCCCGTCAAATCGACGACCGATGTATCAAAAATGCAAAGGTGGACCTTCATCATTTGCATGCTGTAAAACACCGCCGCTGTGACGGCCGAATGGATGACGCTATCAAGCATGCTGCCTGATTCATCGACCAAAATAATGATTTGCCAACGATCAACTTGCCGCCGCACACGCGAGTAGAAGTACGGCGTTTCCACCAGCACGCGTCGCTCGACGGGATCGTAGTGTTTCAAGTTGCGTCGTAGCGTTGTTTGCACATCAAAGTTTTTGGCGACTCTCAAAAACGAACGATGGCGTCGATCGACCGATCCTTGGAACGCACTGCGAACCTGTTGGGCCATTTCTTCCATCAATTGCTCAACCGCCTTGCGAACGAGTTGTTGTGCCGCCTTTAACACCTCTTGGTTCATTAGGTGCTTGGTTCGCAGCACCGCTTTGAGCAGAGTTTGGTTGGGTTGAGCACGCGCAAGCACATCGGGGTTGGTTACCATTTCATCGAGTTGATACCGCTCGAGTGCGTCCTTTTCTAAACGTTCGATGGTCGACTTGGGGAAGAGTTCGTGGATTTGGTTGATCCACTCCGGGACGGTCAACGAGCTGGCGTCGAGGCTGCCCGACCGATTGCCGTCTTTGCCACGCACGTTTTTCCCACGTCCTTCGCGATCATAGAGAAAGCTTAAACACTCTTCTTGCAGTTGTTCCTGATGCGACAGCGCCCCACACAATTGTTCGCTGCCCGATCCCATTACTAATCGCCAACGCGACTGACGTTGGGCCAATGTTTCGGTTGCCGCGTCTTGGTTCGGCGGTGTCGATTCGGAGGTTGCGTGAGGTTGAGCGTTGGTTGAATCAGAGTCGGCCATCGATTTGCTCCAGTCCGTATTTGGCAATTGCCTCGAAAAGACGGTCCTCGATCGCCAGCGATTCTGCCGCCGTCGCCTCGTCGGCCGGCAAGTGGTTCAGTGGCTTCGGATTCTTCAGTCCGAGGGAATCGAACAGCGTGGACAACATGTGATGTTTTTCCCGCGGCGTGAATGAGGTGAACGCCAATCGCAGTGATGGCAACGCGGTTTGAAATTCATCGCCGCCAAACCGCAATAGGACTTGGTCGATCGAACGAACCAGCGACGGATGCCGCTGAGCGACCTCGCGAGCAAGCGTGAACAAGCCGTTTAGGAAATCGCCAAGATGGTCCGGATTGGCAAAGAACATCAGATCCTTCAGCACTCGATCGGGGCTGGCTTGGCCGATTGTCCACAGAATTCCTGCGGCTGCCCCTCGGACGGTGGGCGGTTTGTGAGCGTCCGTTTGGATTCGCGTCAACACGCTTGCAAATTCGTTCTCGGCCAACTCCAGCACATCGCCGACGCGTCGATACGTCTCCAACATCGCTTGCATGCCTCGCAAAATCGAGCCATCTGCTGGTGTTTGCTTTCCGATCGATTCGAGCAACCACAGCGATCGTGAAAACGATTGACGAACCAGATTCTGCAGCTGAGGCAGTCGTGTCGTCCCAAAGGCTTCGTCAAAACAAAACACGTATAACAAATGTCCGAGCGATTGAGCGACTCCGACAAAGCGAGGTTCCGATGCAATCAGACGCTCGAGGGATTCGAGCAGCGGTTTCGATAGCGACTCGACGCCACACTGAGACGCCTTGACTAACAATTCCGCTGCCTTCGCGGCATCACGATATTGGCGGTTGGATTTTTCGGTTAAGCACGCCGCAACTGCCTCGGCGATCGTGGTGCCGTAGCGAGACGCTTCGATACAGGACGATTCAAACTCGGGAGTCCATCTGCGATTCCACGTTTCCCAGAGCCTCTCTAGTTCGTCACGGGCGAGAAAGTCGGTTCCACCGTCGCGCCGAAATCCTTTGATGTCCAACACGCTCAGTTGGTGTAGCAGCCGACTTTTTCTCACATCGGCGGCATCCAAAAGATCCAGTTCGATTGATTCACTTCGCCGCGTTGGTTCGAGACCGAGCAATTCGAGTTGGTGTTGAATTTCGCGAACCAACGGGGGAATGCGAATCCCGCTCGCCAGTCGCCCACGCTGGTCACCACGTAGCACCGCATGCACGGCATCGATGAAGGGCGATTCGCAATCGTATTCCAGTTCATCTTTGATCAACGATGACGTGACCGCGTCGATCAGGTCTCGTCGCCACACATGTTGCCGCCCGCGAAGTGCCGCAAGCGCCCGAGCCGACGTTTCGACTGCGATCAGGTCCGCGGTGCTGAGCGTTTGTTTGCGGTGGCGAAGCGCAGTGACCAATTCGGTCAACAGCGGTTGGTGATCAAAGGTTTTGTCTTGATTTCGTTGCGACCATGCATGGTGGTAAAACCCCGGACTCGGCATGCCTGCGTTGTAGCCGGTCAAATTGTCGAGCCGTTCGTACGAATACGTCGTCAGTGCGACTCCACGATCGACAATCGGGGCGATCACCGCCTGCGACGCTTCGCTGGGCTGTGGATCGTCGATCCCCGCACAAGCGTAGCCTTCATTTCGAGCCAACAACGCACTGCTGTGAAATCCTCCGGTCACGACCAGCGTTTTGCCACTCGTTTGCTTTGCCGTTTTGGCAATTTGCTCCGCCATGAACGCTTCGCGTCGGCGGTCGCTAACACTGACGCTGGGTTCCCAAGTGCGGATGTTCCAGCACAACGAATGGGTGCGACGCAAATAATCGGCGAGTTCAAGCTTCGCATGCGATTCGATCAGCCGGTCCCACAGATCATCAAAATCTTCGACTTGCAGCCGCTCGCACAATGCGTTGACATAACGTCCACGACGAAGCTCCGCGTCGGCATAACGATGCGAGGCACGTTCATCCCCGGCACTCTCGGACCACGGCAGATCGATGAAACGCACCTCGGCATCGATACGATGCCCGTGTTGAATCGCGACCCATTCCGGCGAATATTCGCAAAATGGATAATAGACGCCCTGATGAATCAGCTCGGTTTCCGCTTGACGATCCCCCGCTGTCACGCCCGCTCGAAAGTAGCTGTAGATCGCGATCGGCAATTGATGCTCGAGCAAAAGTTCGCCGAGATGCTCGTTGTAGTCACTGGGGCCTTCGATCAGCACCGCAGTCGGTTTGAGCGACTCGATCAGCTGAGCGATCAACATCGCGCACGCCGGGCTGTGGTGCCGCACGGGGAAATAGACCACGTCCGCTGTGGTGTCACACAGCCGATCGATCAGCGGTTGATCGTCCGGTGCTGGATCACGTTTGGGCATCCGAGGTTATCTTCTTTTCAAGAATCCGTGTGCGAGTTGTGGAGGACTCATTCGCGCAGAGCTCAGGTCAGTTCATCACGAGCATCATAGAACTCTTTCCAGCGACCTTGTTTCCGCTTTTTGATCACGTGGTCGAAATAGTGCCTAACTTTTTTGAGGTCGTCGGGATTGTCCTTCAGTACGCTGCCCACTAAATGGCGAACCAAATGAGTCGGCTCGATTTGGCCGTCGGCGTAATAGTACGCATGCACGCCCGCGGCGTAGGCCGTTCCGACCGCTTCGGCGGTACTGAGTACGGTGGTCGGTGGATCGATGCCTTGACCGTCGATCGTTTTGCCCTGGCGAAGTTCGCGAAACGTCGTGACCAATAACTCGGTTAAGTCTTGATCGATCGTGACCGGAACTTGAGATCGGTCGAGGTTGCGGTTGGTCTCTCGCTGGACCAAATGCATTTCTTCGGCAATGTCTGCAATCGGATGCACCGTTTCAAAATTGAATCGCCGCTTTAGCGCCGCACTCATCTCGTTGACCCCGCGGTCACGCGTGTTCGCGGTGGCGATCACATTGAAACCGGACTGAGCATACAGACTGCGGTTTTGCTCGGGCAACTCGGGGATCGCCATCACGCGATCGCTGAGCACCGACAACAGCACGTCTTGTATTTCCAAGGCACAACGCGTGATCTCTTCAAAACGAACCAATTTGCCGTGAGTCATCCCCAGGTACAGCGGCGCGGGAACAAGCGAGTTCTCGCACGGTCCTTCGGCGACCAGCAACGCGTAGTTCCACGAATAGCGGATGTTGTCTTCGGTGGTCCCCGCACTGCCTTGGATCGTTAGCGTCGAATCGCCGCTGATCGCGGCCGTCAACAGTTCACTCAAGTAGCTTTTCGCGGTGCCTGGTTCTCCAATCAACATCAGACCGCGGTTGGTTGCCAGTGACACGATACATCGTTCCAGGAACGCACGCCGGCCGACAAATTTGGGCGGCTTGCCTTGTTGTGCGTCGCCCAAGACAAACGACAACACTGCCCGCGGCGACATTCGCCAACCCGGTGGTTTCGGTTCGTCGGCGGTGGCGCTCGCCAGCGCTGCAAGTTCGTCGGCAAACAGCACTTCCGCCGGAGGACGCTGCTGCGACAGTGAGGCTTGGTTTAATCCGCTGGACGCTTTTTGAGAGCCTGTTCTTTTCTTAGCCATCGCTATTTTTCTTTCGATTTCAGCAGGTGAAGATCCGCCATGACTTCGCTGAGCACAATCGGTGAAACCTCGCTAAGCTTCATCGTTTTTTCGCTACCCCAGCCGTATCCCGACGGAGCACGCATGCCTTTGCAAAAGTGAATCGATTCGGTCTTTAGCATTTCGTCGGGATCAATGTACCCCATTCCCACCACGCCATCGTAATGAATCACCGCAGTGACATCCGCCGAGGGAAACTGTTTGGAATGCTCGTCAAAACATCCCCCATCCATTGCCTCGCCCCGGATGTAGCCGAGTTTCTCGAGCGTGAACACCATTGTCGGGGCGGCCAAAGAGAGACCCGCGAACCGATCCAATTGCTTCGCTTTTTCTTCGCCTTTTTCCAGGCTGTAGACCTCGCGACCGAGCTGCGGAAAGGGAGTGATGATTTCATAATCGCTCAGCACCTCGCCCCAAGTGCTACGTTCCGCGTCGGACAGATCCAGCGGGTGCATCAGACCAATCTGAGCCGCTTTTTCCAGCGAGACCGTAGCGTCCTTGGCATCGGCATAGTCACGCTCTTCGGTGACGCGGAACAATCCCATGCGTTTCCCCTTGGCGTCAAACGATCCCCAAATCAATTTTTGCACCAAGTGAGTCATCAAAGGATGTTTGACCAGCAACGACTCGAAATCGTCGACCGACCAACGACGACCGGTGACCATCGCTTGTTCGAGTCGCCCAGCCTGCAGCGTCGCCACCTCTTTGATTTGTTTTTTGATCAGCTTCCATTCGCTCAGCGATTCGTTGGCAACTTTTTCATCGTCCTTCGCCCCCGGTTTCGGCATGTTGGGGCGTAGTTTGCCCGCCTCGTCGCGAACCATCGGCTTCAAATCACCGCCCAACGCGAATGAAAACGACCGTGGGCCGAATGAAAACTCGCGTCGCCCCATTTCGTCCAGTCCGCAATCGGGGATCACGCGATCTTCCAGTTCGGCGCGAGTCATTCCCTTCTCTTTTGCGATGTCCTCGACAAACGTGGCCGCTTTTGTTTTCAATCCTTTGAACTTCAATTTCTGAGCAACGCCGGACAGTTGCATCAGCGCCGTGTTGGTGCCGACGCCCCGTAAACACTCCAGCCCGAAGACGGCTCGGGCGTGCTGACTTTCGCCGGGCCACACGCGGATCATTGGCGTTAACTTCAGCACACAACCGTCGTCGCCGATGTGACCGATGGCTCCCATCGCCCATTTGTTTTTTGAAACGGAACCGTCTTCTTGCCAAAGTTCAAACAATCGCCATGCGAAGGTATCGCGAACGCTTTTGTCAACATTTTGTTTGATCGCGGTTAACAACGGATGGCGTTCGGTAACCGGCGTGACCGCGAGAATGTGAAGTACGGTCAGTAATTGTTCGTCGCTAAGCCGTTGATCGCCCACGGTTAGCGGCGGCAGGTGGGCGGCGTTGGCCCACGGTGGCAACTTGGGGGCTCGCGAAATATCGACCGTTGCCAATGCAGCGTTCAGCCATTTAGGCGTCGATTTTTCATCGAATGGTTCAAACGTTTTCTCTTCAAAATCGAGCACATCGCGTTGGACGCGGGCCGCTCCGTCGGATTTTTTGCCAGCCTTTTTCACGGCATCGGCAATCACGTTTTGCAACCCGCTGCGTTTGACCGATCGCAAATACTCGATCGCGGCATCAGCAAGTTTGCCTTTGGATGCCGCAGTGTCGATGAGCCCCGACACCGCATTGCCGACCTGTTCGGCCATCCAATCACGCGCCAAGGCAGGTGTTTTAGCGTTTAACCGGCACTGCAACATCGGTTCGGCGGCCTCGGGAGCACGGACCAGTCCGAGCACCTTTAACAGTGCGGTGCAATCGTCTTTGTTTGATTGATTGCAAATTTGATCGGCAAGAACGTCAAGTGCCGAAAACTCGGTACAGGCCAGGAAGCCACGCGCGATTTCCGGTGTGTTGATTCGCAGACGTAGTCGACGCCATTCGGATTCGACGAGCTCCGCACTTCCGAGCCCGAACAGCAACGCTTGAGGTCGGTTGTAATGATCGGTCCACTCGTCACCCTTGCTGTAACGGTCGTCCTCCCAGCTCGAGATGGCTTGATGAATTTCATCGTGCATCCCCAGCATCGCGGCCAAGTAATGTTCGGCGGGATAAGACGAATATGAATCCGCCGGTTCGTAATTGGGGGCGAAACTCTTTCGTATCAAAGCTTTGAGTTTGTTAATTTCAGACTGCTTCAAGTAAGGAAGCACGTGACTGCGAAAACTGTTGCACAGCGTACGCATCAATTCCGATTTATCGTAACTCTGCTTCTTCTTGTGCCCGTGGATGGCCTTCAGCAGGATCTGCAAACACTCCTCGGCACTGAACAAACTAAACAGTGCCTGCATGAATGGCTCGGGGATCCCTCGCTCGACTTGACTTACCTGGCTGATTGCTTGATCGACCGAGACTTGTCCGGTGAACTTGTTTGCCTTCACAATTTTCGCGACATATCTCTCTTGGGCTGCTTTATTTTCCAATCGACTCGGGTTGCCCATCATCAGACACAACCAGAAATGAGCCTCCTCGGGCGCCAGGATTGACGGCAGATTCAGTTTTTCATAAGGGATCGTCCATCCGTACTGGCTGGTTTTTAAGCTTATAAACCGCTTGACCGCAGCATCAATGTCGGATGGCTTGGGGGTGCCACGCTCGAGTGGTTCACGCTTGCGAAAACTGGCCAGAAACCAATCCGTCGGATCGAGGTCGATCGCGTGCGTGACCTCGGTGACCACGTGGGCGGCCGGAGCCGCGGTGGAGGCGGCTTTGGCAGCCGTTTTCGCCTTAGACGTTGCTTTGCCGCCCGCGGATTTCGAGGCGGCTTTGGTTGCCGTCGATTTTCCCGTTGATTTATTTGGCGACTTGTTTTCAGAGGCCGCGGTCACATCGGAGTCCGCGTACCCCTTTTTGACTTTCTGTTGAACCAGTTTATCGAACGACTTTTTAGCCGCTGCGGCATTGTCAAATTCTTTGGTTTGAGACTGGCCACTGGTTCCGACGCGACCGAATGTCACCGTGTGTGACTGGCCTTCCAATTCGATATTCCAGAACTTATGTGACGTTCCGTCTGAAAAAATAAGCTGGCGAATGGACATTCTCTGCGAATCCCTACTAGGCATGCTGACGCTACGAACGGCTTTGAATGCCAAGTATTATGCCAGAGCCCAAGGGGCTTCGCCATCAACAGAGAGCTTGCGATTTGCTGGTTTCGTTAATCTTTGTCGGCGCGGAGCACCGAGACGAACGCCTTTTGAGGGATGTTCACGCTGCCGAATTGTTTCATCTTGGCCTTGCCCTTTTTCTGCTTCTCGAGCAGTTTCTTTTTCCGTGAAACGTCACCGCCGTACAGTTTTGCTGTCACATCTTTGCGGTAGGGCTGAATGGTGGCTCGTGCGATGATCGTTCCACCGATTGCACCTTGAATCGGAATTTTAAACTGATGCCGTGGGATCGCTTCGGCTAATTGCTCGCAGTAATGCAAGGCTCGCGTTCGTGCTTTGTCGCGATGCACCAAATACGAGAGGGCATCGATCGGTTCCTTGTTGACTAGGATGTCGACCTTCACCACATCGGTGGGCCGGTATTCGATCGGTTCGTAATCGAAGGACCCGTAACCTCGTGTGATCATCTTTAGTTTACCGTAGAAATCGAACAGCACTTCGCCCAGCGGCATTTCGCTAACGACTTCTAAACGGCCCGCGGACAAGTAGTTCATCGTTTGACTTTCGGAACGATGTTCACGGCACAGTTCCATCACAGGGCCGACGTACTCTTCAGGAATCAAGATCGAAGCCTTGATGTAAGGTTCGGTCGACGATTGGATGTTGGTCGGATCGGGCCAATAGCTCGGATTGTCAACTTCCAAGGTGCTGCCGTCATTGAGTTGCAGACGGTATTTGACCGACGGAGCGGAAATGACAAGTCCGAGATCAAATTCACGTTGCAATCGCTCTTGGATCACATCGAGATGCAGCAGTCCGAGAAACCCACAGCGAAATCCGAACCCCAATGCGGCCGAGCTGTCTTTTTCGAACGTCAACGCAGCATCATTGATCGACAGCTTCTCCAACGCCTTGGTTAGATCGGGGTACTCGTCCGTGCTCATCGGGTAGACCGATGAAAAGACAACCTGTTTGGCAGGCTGGTAACCGGGAATCGGCTCCGCCGCGGGCCGATCCAACAGCGTGATCGTGTCGCCAATTTCAATGTCTTGGACACTCTTGACGCCTGCGACGATGTAACCGACCTCGCCGGCGCTGAGTTGGTCTTTGGGGACAAGCTTGAATTGGTTGTAACCCAGTTCGTCAACTTTATAGTCGCGACCCGCATGCATAAAGTGAATGGTGTCGCGAGGTTTTAGCGTCCCTTCCATCACGCGGCACTGTAGAATCACGCCGCGGTACTTGTCAAAATGAGCGTCAAAGACCAACGCTTTCAGAGGTGCAGCTGGATCGCCCTTGGGCGGCGGCAGGTGTTCGACAATGCCCTGTAATACATCCTCGATTCCGACACCGGTTTTTGCTGAAACGGGAATTGCAGCGAAAGGATCGAGTCCTAGATCGGCATCAATCTCTTCGCGAACGCGTTCCACATCGGCGGCTGGCAAATCGATCTTGTTGATTACCGGCAACAGTTCAAGATCGTATTCCAAGGCCAGATAGAGATTGGCCACCGTTTGAGCTTCAACGCCTTGCGACGCATCGACAACCATGAGTGCCCCCTCGCACGCCATCAACGATCGGCGAACTTCGTGCGAAAAATCGACATGCCCCGGCGTATCAATCAAATTTAATTGATAGTCGTGACCGTCCGTTGCCGTGTAGTTCAGCGTGACGGTATTGCTTTTGATCGTGATCCCGCGTTCGCGTTCGATGTCCATCGAGTCGAGCATTTGATCATGGAACTCACGCTGTGTTACCCCACCACAGGCCTGGATCAATCGATCGGCGAGCGTCGATTTACCGTGGTCAATATGGGCGATAATACAAAAGTTCCGGATGCGTTTCATGCTTTGGGCTTCACTCGGGATTGTCGGTGGCGGCGTGGGGCGCAACTGATAATCGTAGTGCATCGCGTGAAAAAACGACAGGGACCAAAAGCGACTCGTTGGCGGTCGTCCGGTGATCACAGCCTGCTGAAGGCTGTTTTATCGCTGCGATCGTTGCCGAGGATCCTGGACCGGATGATGAAACTCTAGCGGGGGGCGGCGAGAATAACGGCCCGGAAAACGGCTGTCGAACTTGTGCTGAGCGTTGAAATAGGGATCATCCAACAGATCGGGGGCACGAAAACTGCCCGTTTGATAGGGATCGTAGATGTATCCGTAGCCGTAAAACGGATAGCCATACGGATTACTAATGTCGCCGCGATAGCGGGATGACGATTGCGCTGCATGGATCCCCCATCTCGACGAAGTCGTCTGCGGTTGCCAGCGATGGCTGTGTGAATGAGTCTGGTGGTAGTTTTGAGCCTGAGCTTCGCTGCCACTGCTGACCCAAAGCGTTACCGCCAGGGCAAAAATGAGTCGAAACATGTCGGATCCATCGGAAAATGAGGATGTGTAACCCTACAACCCTACACCGCATTTTCCGCACCAACGGAACAAATTAGCAAATTTGATGGTGGTTCTCCGACTTGTGTAATCACCGCATGGGTTATAGCGGATCACTTCGCGTCGGATCCGATCATTCTGTGGATGGACTCATGTTGACCTGCTTACGAAATAGCGGATGCAAGACAGAAAAATTGACGCCAGAGGAAAATTGGATCGACCAATCGTGCAGTGCCGTATTTTCCTACCTCCATGATCCTACCCCATCTCTGCTTGTCCGAGGTCGATCGGCAAGGGACATTGCGGTCGATCGAACGTCGTTTCGGTTGCTATCACAACAACTGAATCCACCTTGGATTCCCTGCAAATATTCGCCCTGAGGTTCGCGATGTTCCAATGTGAAACGCATGCCTCCGAGTGGCAGCAACTCCGTTTCTTCGGCCGTCAATCGCAGTCGCCAAATTCCGTCTTGCTCAAACGCGCAGCGCTGGGGATCGGTGACTTCGACCACGACGGCGTTGTCAACGACTTGGCTATAAACTCGGAAGCGAGGCTGATGTCCCGCCCAATCCACCCGTATCCCGCTGACGTTGTCCGCAATTTCGAACGCCAAATCACAGGCTTGCCGCGACTCGATGCGAATCCACGACGAAGGATAAGGGACACGTTTTGTCAACTGTCTGGCGCGAATGGTCATGACGATCGAATTTGCAAGAAGGAACGACGTTGCCAACGAAATGGGGCGACCATAATGCTGTTTGATGCAGCACCTAAGGCACCCGAGTCGAGTGCGACACTGCGAAGTGCAAGGGCTGTGCCGAGGATCATGGACGCGACGAGTTGACATCGGTAACAGCATTCATCCCGGCTTTGTGGCAGATGCTAGGGAGAGAACCGTTGCCCGTCGTCAACAAACCCGTCTCACGTGACAACGATTTCATTTGTAGAAGTTGCTTCGATATCGTGCATCACTGATTCCGTGTCGTTGCGAAGTGATGCAGCCCAAAGCAAACGTACCGATGTCGCGGTAAGGCGGCTATGAAGACAGAGGTCGAAGAAGATGGCTTCATGCAACGCAAATTGGATAGAAAATCTATTTTGCGGTCAATTTTGCCAACTCGTGGCTGAGCGAGTTCAGATTACGCGCCGCTTGCTCAATTTGTCCGATCGTCTCGACATTGTTTTGCGTGACGCGATTGATATCGCGAATCCCTTCGTTCAATTGGCTGACTCCGGCAGCTTGCTGGTTGGCCGATGCGGAAATCCGCATCGCTGATTCTGCGGAAACTGCCAACAGCGTGACGAGCTGGTTGATGGTTTCGCCGGCGCTTTTGACCACCCGGCTAGCCGCTTGCACCGCGTTGTGCCCCTCTTCGGTGGAATGCACCGCATCTTTGGTCGCCTCTTGGATTTCGCTCAGAATCTTGCGGACTTGATTGGTTGCTTGTTTCGATTGCAGCGCCAATGATTTGACCTCCGATGCCACGACGGCAAAGCCGCGGCCGTGTTCGCCGGCACGCGATGCTTCGACCGCTGCATTGAGGGCGAGGACGTTGGTTTGTTCGGCGATGTCCTTGACGGTCGCGGTGATCTCGCCGATCGCTTGGGCGCGTTCGGACAACAACAAGATTCGCTCGGCAAGCGACTCCACTCGGCTTTGCACCTGCAACATGGCGGCAATCGATTCTTTGATCGCCGCCTGACCGGCATTGCCGACGTCATCGGCTTGGCGAGCGGATTCGGCCACCTCATGAGATCGCTCGGCCGCTTGTTTTGCGGTTTGTGCGATTTCGTTGACCGTGGACACCGTTTCCGAAACGCTCGCGGCTTGTTCTTGTGTCCCCGAGGCCTGCTTGGATGTGGTGGCCAAGATCTGGTCGCTTGCCACGGCCAATCGCTGAACCGCATCGCGAATCGCATGAAACAGCTTTTGCCGTTCTGCTTCGGTCTGTTTTCGCGACGTGATGTCTTGCAGCGTCGCAATAAACAGTTTTTGATCCATGTCATTCATTTCACGCACACGCAGCGCGATCGGATATTCGCGTCCTTTGCACGTGTGTGCTACGACCTCGTGTTCCTGAGTGCTCGCCAACGGGTTTTCGTCACCGGAAAGCCAATCGCCGCGATGAATTTGGGCGAGGGCGGGAACCATCGATTCAATATTAGTACCGATCGTTTCGTCACTGCGGCACTCGAGCAATCGTTCTGCTGCGGCGTTCATCGACCGTAGCGTGCCATCGGAGTCGATCGTCAGGATCCCATCGGCGGTTGAATTCAATACCGCCATGGTGCGGCGTTCTTCGTACGACAATCGGTCTAACGTTGATTGCATGTTCTCGACCATCTGGTTAAACGCCGTGGCCAGGGCGCCGAGTTCATCATGCGATTTGATCTCGATGCGCTCGTTCAGCCCGTCGATCGACGCGCCCGAAGCTACTGCTGCAATCCGCGAAGCCACATTGCGCATCGTTTCAAGCGGGCCGATAATGCTCGTCGCGGTGTAGTAGCCGAGCGCGGCAACAAGCAGTGTCAACGCAGTGATGACGACGAGATAAGTTTGCCGAGCGCTTTTGTAAGCGGATTGAGTCGCTTCAAAGACGCTGTCGGCGTTGTCTTCGATCGCTTGCATCCACAAATCCAAGTCCTGTTTGACTTCCGCATACTGCTGCTGTTCGGCTTGAATCGCATTGATAAACGCTTCTTCGCGATAGTCATCGAGCACCTTGTTGGCTGTCACGTCTTTGAGACGTTTGTATCGATCCCATTTATCACGCAAATCGTGAAAGGTTGAGATTTCCGCGGGATCGCTCGAAGACGTATTCCAGTTTTCAAAGGCAAGGTCAATCTGTTTTGTTTTTGCCTGTTGTTGCTGATTCAGTGTCAATTGCAATTCGTTGTCTGGCGCCATCACAAGGGTCAGTGACAATTGTCGAAGTTCATTTAGCGGTTCGGCAATCTCGACCGCCCCTCGGCGTAACTTCAGCGCCGTATCGCGAACTTCGTTGACCGAGTGAAAGGTCGTTCTTGCGGTTAGAATTCCGTAGACACCCATCACACAGAATGCGATCACCGAGATCGTCACCAGTAGCAGCAATTTGATCCAGACGCCGCGATTTCGCATTACTTGGACTCCTGGTCATTTGCCATGCGTGTGATTCGCACCGGGCCTTTGGACGTGTCGGGGTAGGGACCGCGGCGGACGGACCAATGTTGATCCGTGACTTGAATTTTCCACAGCGGAGCACAAGCCATTTTGTACGGACGAAACACGACTTCCTTGTTGATCGCCATCACTCGGTTTGGGGTGGGCACGAACAACATGTACGCCTCTTCATAAGCCCGCTGAATGATCTTGGCGGTAATCTCGCTAAATCTTGGATCGCTCACACTGACGCGGAACATTTCATCGATGTAATCGTTCATGATCGGATCGGGATACACCGTGCTCCAAACGTTGGTAGTGCGGTAGACGAGAAATGCGGTATAAGGATGGTTGAAAAACCAATCGTCGTTTCCCCAGACCAAGAGATCCCATTCGACTTCGTTCTTGCCGGCGTTGGTCGTTAGCAAAGGTCCAAAAATCTCAGCTTCGCTTGACGTCGTCGTGATCTCTAGCGTCACGCCTACTTTCTTTAACTGGGATTCGATCCCACGCCACAGGGGAAGAAAGCGATTTTGCGTTAGCACTTTCAGTTTCAACCCATCAAGCACCGATTTCAACCGAGTTTGATGGGCCGGTGCATAAGGATCCTTCACTTCGGAAAAAGGTTTCAATTTTTTGACAACCTCACGTACACCCGGAAAATAGGGCGACGCCATGGTTGGCGAAAGCACACCTTCATTGTCAAAGACAAAGTACAGCAGGTTCCGCTGGTTCAGTGCTTCGTTCAGTGCACGGCGGACCGACGTGTCGCGAAGTTTTGGATTGCCGTTAATCATATTGATATGAATGGCAATGTTGTTGTTTGAAGGAGACGTAATGACCTTGGCAAAGGGCGACAAAATCGTCTCGACTTTGTATGCGGGCGGAATATCCGTGATGTCGACTTCCCCCTCTTGGTGCAGCGTTTTGTTCTTTGCATCCAACGCGCCGAGTTGGGTAAACACCGTGATCGTTTCGACTTTCGGATATTCCGAATTCCAGTAGTAAGGATTCGCGGTCAAAACCGCCTTTTCAGTCTGCCGGTCGCCTTCGATATAGCCCTCACTCAAGATGTACGGCCCCAAACCGTAGGGCCCAGGACGCGACAGATTGGGACAACTTGCTTTGCCGTTCCAGCCACCACAAATGCGGAGATACTCGGAGGTGTAAAACTGCATCCAAACCAGATCGTTCATGAAGCAGCCGTACTCCTGAGTCAAATGAAACCGCACCGTGTGATCGTCGATCTTTTCGACGTAGTCAAACACTTGGTCGATCTTGCTGTACGTCGTGGGTTGCTGCTTAAAAGCATTCATGTTTTCGACGACAGCGTCCGCGTTAAAGGGGCTGCCGTCTTGAAATCGGACCCCTTTTCGCAATTGAAACTCATAGGTCGTTTCGTCGATCTGGCGATGGGAAACGGCCATGTCGTATTCCCACCCCTGAGCATTGTCCGACGGTTTGATCATCGCCCCGTTGATTGCGTGCGAAGTGTACAGATACGGCAAACTGGGAAGAAACACTTTGACGTGCGATCCCGGGACCGCTTTGGGAAGTGCACGCATGGGGGCATCGTCGGCTCGCAATTGCATCGGTTCGATTCGCGACGTCGATTCCTGTGCGTTTAACTCGGTCACGATCATGCCGATGGGAATGCCAAGGATGGCAAGAGTGACCCGAACGAGCGTGAAGTTGCGTTTCAGTGCCATAGACGCGATCTCGGGACGAGGGTCGTCAGAGGAGCCGTAATTGTTGTCGAACGCTCCTCGACAAAGGGAGGATTGCATCTCGTAGTTTAGCTGGAACCTGCGTGATCACCTAAGTTAATCGAAAACTTATCGATAACCGATTTATTAGCTTTCGATCCGCGGCGGAAATTTTCGCGGTATCCACAGCATGACGTGTTGTTTGTAGTGCCAGTAGCTTTCGCCGAACCGCCGGCTCAGATCAGCTTCTTCGACCGGACGAACGAAGCCATGCCAAACGAAGCCTCCTGCGATCGCATAAGCAACCACGGCAACGCTTCCCCAGTACCATCCCACGGCGATTCCTTGCACGATTCCCGCGACCGCCATCGGATTACGAACAAAGCGGTACGGTCCTGAAACCACCAATTTCACCGCCGTCGCCGTGGGCAGCGGTGTGCCATCGCCGTACGTCGCCATCGTCCATCCGCTCCACAGTCCCAACATCGAAGCGGCAGCGAACAACGCAATGGCTGCGGCGGTCTGCCCAGCGTGATCAAACCGGGGTGCGAGAAACGGCCAACCGGTTCGCGTTTGGAATTCGATAATTCCCATCGGCAGAATCCACAGAAACACACCCCAAAAGATCGCGGTTTGAGTGAACGTCCATACGATCGCCGATGTCTTGCTCATCGGTGTCGCTCGAATCGCGGCGGGGGATTGGTGTGGGGTGCCATGAATGGTGGCCATCGCCAACGTCAGACCTGCGATCGAGACCATCAGCGAGGCGGCGATCCAGGCTTCGTCCGTGATGATGCTGACCCCGATGCAGTAGAATGTCGGGTACCAGACGGCCGCGGCGAGCGACCAAATCGCAATCGATGCCCACGTTTTTTCGCTCACTACGGCAATCGCAGTCACGATCGATCCGGCGACCAGCAACAACGAATCAGCGAGCCAAAACCCCAGCAGCGATTGTCGTGGCCACGATTCAGGTTGAAACCAACCCACGCTGCTGGGCACAAACCATAACAACCCCCACCAAGCCGCCGTGGCGACCGCTTGGATAATCAAATAGCTCGTGACAATTTGCTTGGCATTCATCGCAACGAGCATAACCGAATTTTCTTAGACAAAATCACCGAAGATCTTTTCAAGTGAACCGCAAACGAACTGGTACGTTGATCTATTCCGCTGGCACTCAGGTGGTCGCTCAAAAGGACGTGATGACCGCAAACGACCGCGTGGCGCATCCCGCAGGTGCGGTCGGCGTGATCGTTCGCTGTCCCATCGACCGCACTCATGCGTACCGAGTGAAATTTGCGGACGGTTTCGAGGCTCCGATTCATCACGACCAAATGGTTCGATTGTCAGAGTACAAGAGTCAATCGATTCGGACCGATACGTCGCCGCTGATGAGTGCGGGACTGTACGACCGAGTGATCTATCGCTGTGTGATCGGGTCGCGAGCCTACGGACTCGACGATCACGCCTCGGACACTGATCGCCGTGGTATCTATTTGCCGCCGGCGGAATTGCAATGGTCGCTCTATGGCGTGCCCGAGCAACTGGAGAACGACGAGACACAAGAGGTTTATTGGGAGCTGCAGAAGTTCATCATCTTGGCACTCAAGGCGAACCCCAACGTGCTTGAGTGTCTCTATTCGCCCATCGTCGATTCGGTGACGCCGCTGGGACGTGAACTGCTTGAGATGCGAGACGCGTTTCTGTCGAAATTAGTTTTCCAGACGTATTCGGGCTATGTCGCGTCACAGTTCAAAAAAATGCAGACCGATATCCGCAACCAAGGACGTGTGAAATGGAAGCACGTGATGCATTTGGTGCGATTGCTGATGTCGGGAACGTTCGTGCTTCGCGAAGGGGTGGTGCGAGTCGAGGTGGGCGAGCATCGCGAGTCGCTATTGAGAATCAAACGAGGCGAAATGTCGTTTGCGGATGCGGATCGATGGCGTCAGGAATTGCAAACGGAATTTGAATCGGCGTTTAAGTCAACGAAATTGCCTGATCGGCCGGATTACGAACGCGCCAACGCGTTTCTTGTCGATGCACGTCGACGGGCCTTGGAAAATGAGTTGCCGTGATCGAGCGGTGGCAGAAAAGCTGTGTAGGAAAGATTGCGTGAATCGAAGACGGGTACCGGAGGATTGAGATGACCGATGAGAGGGAAAATAGGATTCGGGAAAACAGCCCAGGGGAAGGGACTCCGATGACAGGCAGGATGCCTATCCCACAGGATCAGATGATGAAGCATGTGCGGATGCATCCGTTTCCGTTGGTGTTTGCCACGATCAGTGGAGCGCATCTGTATGGTTTTCCGTCTCCCGATTCCGACTTCGATCTTCGTGGCGTGCACGTGCTGCCGCTGCCGACCGT
This sequence comes from Novipirellula sp., assembly GCF_041583735.1. Taxonomy (NCBI): domain Bacteria; kingdom Pseudomonadati; phylum Planctomycetota; class Planctomycetia; order Pirellulales; family Pirellulaceae; genus Novipirellula; species Novipirellula sp. The sequence goes on along the minus strand of NZ_JBFHFD010000003.1, from coordinate 35,260 downwards.
GCTCGGTTTAGGCGTGGGAAGAGAGACGGTCGAGAAAGAGGGTGTGTACGATGGATTGGAAATTGACTTGGTAACGCATGATGCCGCTAAATTTTTCAAGCTGATGCTGCGCCGCAATGGCTATGTGCTGGAACAAATCTTTTCACCGCTGGTGGTGTCGACGACGCCCGAGCACGAAGAATTGAAAGCGATTGCAGCCGATTGCATTACACGGCATCATTCGCATCATTATCTCGGTTTCGCGGCAACGCAGTGGCGGTTGTTTCACAAGGATTCACCGCAGCGAGTCAAACCGCTGCTGTATGTGTTTCGAGTGCTGTTGACCGGCATCCACTTGATGCGAACCGGCAGAATCGAAGCTAATTTGGGAACGTTGAACGACGATGCGAAGCTTTCGTACCTTGACGACTTGATGCGTCAAAAGTTGCAAGGTCCTGAAAAGGCAACACTTGCATTGGCCGATTTGGAGTTCTACGAATCCGAATACCAACGACTGACCGGGGAGCTGGAAACCGAGTATGAACGCTCACGGCTACCCGAGTTGCCAACGGCACGCGATGCGCTAAGCGACTTGTTGGTGCGTTTGCGAATGAACTCGCACGTGTTTGCGCCCGAATGAGCCAATTGCATTTTGTTTGATTGATCGCGTAGTGACTTGCTTCACCCTCCCAACGGAGACTGCTGATTTGGTTAACCGTTTTGGCGCTAGCCACGGTTTCATCACTATCAAACCGGGGCTAGCGTTGGAACGCTAGAACTCTGGGCTTGTTGTCATTTTTGGATGCGCAGTTCAATCGGCCAACTGCTGTTACGTGGCCGGTCGCTCGGCGGGTTTACCTGTCTCGCTGACGGTTGGGACCTTTAGTTCCGAGGTGCATTGAGGACATCGGATCGCACGAAACGGAATCGTCGAACGACAGAAATCACACTTCTTGTCGGACGGTTCCTCCGATGGCTTGGGTTCACCAAAGCGTTCATCGAGTTCTTCGTCCACACGATTGACAGCGCGGATGATCAGAAACATCGCAAACGCAACAATCACAAGCGAAAAGCACGTGTTCAGAAACATGCCGTAGTTGATGGTGACGGCGCCAGCCTCCTGAGCTGCCTCCAATGTTTTAAAACCGGCTTCGGGAACTGTTGCCGTTTCGGGAACATGCAGGACCCAAAACAAGTCAGAAAAATCGGCGTTCCCGGTAATCCATCCAATGGGCGGCATGATGATGTCGTTGACCAACGATTTGACCACGGTGGTGAAGGCGGCACCGACGGTGAAGCCGATCGCCAGATCAATCATATTGCCACGCAATGCGAACTTTTTGAAATCAGCCAGGATGCTCATGAGATAGGTCATTGCCATCAAGAGGAGTGTGATAGAAAAGCAGGTGCGACGTGGATGCACCAGCATATCACGTTCCGAATGTGGGATAGACTTCCAGTCTGTCGTCGCGTGCAAGACGTCCCTTACCAATCAACTCGTAGCGAAACTCGCCATACGTTTTCGGCCGCATTGTGACTCAGTCTAGATCCCCACTTTTGCAACGAGCTCGTTGGGAAGGCGGATGCGACTTGGGCGACGATTTGCCCCCTCGCTATCAAACCTTTACCGCATCCTCATGACGCTAATTGTCTCGGACTAAATTTGATGGCTCTTTGGTCGATGCTGGTGAGTGCCCGTCTTTTGAGCAGCTCGTTTGCTTTCCTGACAAATGCCGCGTTTTCTTTCGTTTTACGCTAGTTGGCTAGCACTGTGGCTGGTCGCAGACTTCGCCGATTGCCAGTTTCTGCAGCAGTGGAAGAAACACTTTGAGGCACCATTACGCTTCCCAGAAATGAATGTTGTCGATGATTACCGCTTGCCGACGTTAAGGGGTCACTCACCTCCTTCGAGTAGGAGTGGCACGGCATGTGCGTACTCCCCCCAAACAATTGAAGGACTTCGCTCCTTTTGTTAGGTGTCGCTAGTCCAATGCCTCGCCACGTTTTCACTTCAACTAAATGGAGAGAGACATGATGTCGAACGTCTTACCCTCATTTGAATATGTCGGACTTTCCAAAGGGTGGCCCACGCTACCTGCATGGTTTCGTTCCATGTATTTCACGGTTTGCTGCACGGTGATTGGTCTGATTTCATGCTACGACATGTTACTCGTGTTTGTGCACTCGGAAACGATCTTCGAGATGGAGAAGAATCCGGTTTGCCTTGCCTTGCTAAAAATGGAACCGACGTTTTTCAGTTACTTTGTGATCGGGAAATCACTGGGAACGCTGACGGTGCTCGGCGTATTGGTGCAACTCTTTCGCAGTCGGTTTCATAGCTGGCACTGCGTCACATCAGGCATCACATTGTTTCAACTTGGATTGCTTGCCTATTTGACGTATGCCTAACCAAGTTCAATCGTGTCATGCGATCGATCGGTCGCCTCGCGAATGATTCTGTGAGGGTAGATCAATGGGATGCGTCAGAGTCTCGTTGCCGGAGCTGTTCATCAATGCGGCTTTGAAAGTCGGCTGACTTTCCTGTGAGTTCCGGGTGTTGATTTGCGAGGTATTGTAAGTGTTGTTTCAAGCGTTCCGCAGACGCTGCGAGCTGGTCAACATCGCAGTTGCGGTAGTCGCGAAACCGTTCGTTCAGAATCGGAATCTCGTCCTCGGCTGTCTGCAGCGAGTCCATTTCCGAAATGATTTCCGATAGCAAGAAAGCCATTTTCAGTTGCCCATGAGGATCGCCGGGGATCGGCTGCTCCGTTACGTTTCCAGACCATACTGATTCGAATTCGTCCAATTTGCCGTTGTCGTCTTCGACATGTCCCGTGGTTTCACGCTCAAATTCTTTGTCGAATTCTGCGTAACTACGTTGTTCCTCTTCCCACTCTTCGCGTGTTTCCAGCATCGAAAATGCGAATTCGTTGTCGGTTTCGAGCTGGTGTCCATCAAGACCAACAACGCCGAGACCGAAGACTCCATCGGCCATCATGCTGCAAATCGGGCAATCACAATCGGCCACGTGCGAATCCTTCTCTTCCTGTCGCGTCATACCTGCAATGGGAACTCCGACACCGCGAGGCACTCGGCGTCGGCTGCACTCAATAATAAAGCTTGGTGGCGAGCCGCCTTCAAACGGAGCGTCAAGCCATTGCTGTTTCACCTCACGCAGCCACTGAACCAATAGCAAATGGCATTCGGGATCGTATTGGATGGCGTGGATCCCTCGTTCGCTTGTGCACCAATCCCACGCTGCGTCGACGAGTTCGCGGCAAAGGTCAAAATAAACGACCATTTCTTCGTCGCCCATCGGCGCGGTTTCATAGCCGAACACATGGTCTGGTGCCGCCACGACCGGACCCCGCTCATGCAGTCGAAGCTGTTGTGCCCAAACCAGAAGACCGATCCAGCCGTGAGCCCCGTGCAGCAATTGGCGGGGTATCCGGCCGCCGAGATCGTCACGGGGTGTCATCAGCCAATCGCGATGGACCGCAATCGTAAACGGATAGCGACTTCGTGGGTTGTGAGCCGCATTGCTGGTTAACCACGCTTCGCTGCGAACCGTGTCCAGCGCCCGCGAGGCAATGTCCTCGAGAAGCGGATCGCCGTACAGCACGTCTCGGTCGACGTGGGGTTTATTGATCGGAGTTTCGCGAGTGGCGTCAATCAGGGCCGTGTCGACCTGTTCGTGCAGTTCCCACCACGGCGGCAAATGAATACTGAGCGGAAAGGATGGGGCATCGTCAGTGTCGTCCTCGACCATCGAAAACGCTTCGTCGCGACCCGTTTGGGGAACGCCGCGACCGGTGATTAACCGCTTTTGAATCAGATCCAGTACCATCCATGCGTCGGTTTGCCGAATCATTTGCATCATCGATGTTTGATCGACCGTTTCGATGGGCAAACCACTCAGGAATTCGCAAACGACTGGTGTTCGGTACCGCGGCCAGTAGTCGACCATCTCGTCCCAGCAGTACGGATCCTCCGACGCGACCGCGAACAACGTCAACGCGGTGTCGGGGTCGAGAGAGCGGATGAAATGGCAGCCGTCCGCATCAAGCACGGCGACCGCAGCAGGTTGGTTTTCTTCACTCATTGCCATTTCTCCCACACAGCTACGGATTAAATCCCAGTCACTTGTCAAAGTGCGTTCGTGCTTTGTCAACGCTAGAAAATTAGGGTTGGGCGTATCCGGACGGCTCGCGCCGCGAGTGCTACCCAAAGTAGATGCCACTCGACCAGCGCCGTCGGCTCACATAACGACGACCTCTTTCCTTGGATGTACTATGCAACCTAGCTGACTGGCACGCTGTTAACGTTGCTTCTCGCGTTCGGCTTTTCTGGCTGGAAAATCGACCACGACCAATTTCTGATTCTTTTGGTCCCACGCGTATTCTTGGTAATACGGCAGCATCGGCAAACGGATGCCATCAGGCTGATCCTTCTTGATGATCTCGGCCATGAACACTTCATGCGTCAGCGGTTTGGGATCTTGGATGCTTTGCGCATTGCGAAGTTGAATCGCGTGCTCCACACCCATGCCCCCAATCTTACCGACCGAGGTTCGGTAGGCATCCGCATTGATCATCAATGGGTTTTTGGATTCGATTTTCGTGCTTGCTAACTCCGCTCCGTCGCGAAACGCTTGTTCCAAATCCAACACGTTTTGAGTTGTCTTGCCAACGGTTTCGCGTGGAGTCGCCTCTTCGGCCGTCACGCCTGGCGTCGACGAGCCCGCCGAGTCGGACGTCGACGTCGAGGGGACACAGCCCAGCGATGCAGCTAAGACGAACAAGGTAACAGCGTAAATGACGTTGCGCATCATGGAATTCCGAGTAGAGATAAGGCTGCATGGGGTTCGAGGACAAACGTTGGCTTTGTCAATCCTCTTGGACCTACCTGTTAAGATACCGCGGAACGAGAGACGCAGCAACGAACTCGAAAACGTCGTTTTGCAACTATTTACCTGGCGACACCCCTGTGTTCAGGCAAAAGCACGTCGCAGCACCCGCAGGAAATTGCCATGAAAGATGGCGGACACATCATCGTCGCTGTAGCCGCGGTCGCTGAGAATCGAGTCGAGCGACTGCAGATCCGCAATCGTATCCAGATCGCTAGGGGATTGCTCGCGGCCAAAGGCACCGTCCAAATCGCTGCCGATTCCGCAATGCTTCGTATTTCCCGCCAACTGGCAAATGTGATCGATGTGGTCGGCGATGTGCCGCATCGTAACTCCGATGGATTCGGGGGTTGATTGACCACGAACAAATCCCGGCACGACCATCCAGACGTCAAAGGCGGCGCCGAGCACTCCATCGCGATCAATGATCGCTTTGATTTGTTCGTCACTGAATTGCCGAACATCGTCCACGATTGCGCGGCAATTTTGATGGCTTGCCCACACCGGGCCTTCATAGATCTCGATCGCCTGCCAAAAACAGGGCTCGTTTAAATGCGTCACGTCTAGGATCATGCCAAGCTGATCCATCGCGCGTATCAATTCAATTCCACTGGGTGGAAATTCACCCTGCACGTCATGCCCCATCGCGTAGCGTCCGATGCCATAGTGCGCGGGACCGAGTGCACGCAGTCCGTATTGCCAAGCACGCTGCAGATGATCGAGCGTTACGATGGAATCGGATCCTTCCAGACTCAAGACGTAGCCAATCGGTTCGTTTCGCTCGGCTGCGGCAACGGGATCCGCCCAGCGAAGTAGATGAGTTTCGAGGCCATCGCGATCGGTGATTTGTACCATTTCACCGAGTCGTTCCATCTCGCGATACCAGGCCAATTGTCCCTGCGTCATCGCCCATGCCTGCGATGGCGATTCCCAATTGGCAACATACGACCGGGGTTTCATACAGCCTCCGATCTGAGTCGCCACACACAACCCAATGCCTCCGCGACGCATCTCGGGTAACGAAACCGTGCCAGCGGCTTGGCCATTTAAACGCGCCAGAAGCGGTCGCTCGGTTTCGCGGATTTTGGAGACCGGTTGCCGCAGATCGCGGTTCCATTCCAGAGCGTTCAGGCTGAGGTCCAGATGCGCGTCGAAGATCATTTTCATGCTGAGTTTATTCCAGAGTCGTCGAGGGCGGTTGTGTCGAGGGCGGTTGTGTCGTGGGTTGGGGCGTCGTGGGTTGGCGAATCAATCGGGTTGCGTCGGTTCCAAGGATGGCGAGTCCCGCCATCATGTACATGCCTGCGCAAGTCAGGAAGACGAGTGATTGCCCGTCGCTTGAAACTCCCTCGATCGAGCGGCCCATGGTCATCAAGCGTGGCACCGCGATCGCGCTGGCGGCGGCACCAAAGTTGCCCCACATGTTTCCCCAGCCAAAGACGGCGGCCGTGTTGCGTCCGCCGACGTCTTGCATGAATGCCCACACCGTTGGGTTTCCAATGTCGGTCATCAGCGAGACCATCGCACAGCAGGCGACGATCATCCAAACCGAATCAAAGCTCGAGCATCCAACGTAGGCAAGTGCGGCTAGAAAGCAGGTCGCACTTAGCGGGGCGATGCGTCCCCAGCGATGCCCGAGTGAACGGACTGCCCGATTGCCGAGCCAGCCTCCGATCAATTGTCCCGGAATCGCGATCGCAAGCACCCCCGTCACCATCAATGACCCCAAGAACGATTCGACGCCTTTTTCTTCTTTTAAATAGGTGGGCAGCCACGTGATCAAAAATGCCCAGCCAAACACAAGACAAAATTGAGCAAGCGAATTCAGCCAAAGTGAACGGCTTTGGATGATCGCCCCTAGCATGGGCAAAATGTCGCGTGCATCGGTCTTGGGTTCGGCAGCGTCGAGTTTGCCGATCAATTCGATTTCGTTTGCGTTGACTCGCGGGTGATCCTCGGGGCGGTTGCGAACGATGATCCAATAGGCCGCTGCGGCAACAATCCCTACGATGCTGTACAGGTATAGCACATAACGCCAACTACTGAGCTGCAGAATCAACAGCGTGGTCAGGAACGGGGCGAGTGTTCCGCCCAAACGGCCGCCAATCGACACAAATGAGCTGGCCATCGCTCGATTGCGAAAATGGAACCAGCTGCGAATCACTCCACTGCTGGTCGGATACGCACCGGCTTGGACGACGCCAAAGGCGAGTCGGGCCATCAATAGCCCGCCAAGCGTGCCTGCCATTCCTGACAATCCGGTCAACAGCGACCATGCAAGTATATAGAACGTCAGCATTACCCGGCCGCCAAACCGGTCGCTGGCCCATCCCGAAGGGACTTGGAAAAGGGCGTAGGCAAAAAAGAATGCGCCGAGCACCTCGCCAATCTCTTCTTTACTCGCGTCAGGAAAATCGCCCAAGAAGGAGTTGCTTTTGACGATCTCGCCCAGGCAGACGCGGTCCAGATACAGCATAAACGCCATCAGCACGCTGACCGCGACAACTCGCATGCGAACGGTGCTGGCGGTGTGCTGCGATTCGGGATCGCCACGACGCAGCGAAGCTTGTGGAGCAGTCATAGGCGGGGTTCTCAACGTCGTTTGTTAGCGGGGCAAACGCGAACAAAGTCGATTCAGTGGCGGGGCGTTTGGGGCGGGAGTGTCCCCAGCATAACGGATCTCAAGCCGCAGTGGGGACGCAGGATCGGCACGTCGTTAAATCCAACACGGCGTAGTCCGATTCCGATGCGGCGTTTTTGAGGAGGCGCTTTGGTTGAACAACCGAACGGTAGCTAACGCCAATGCCCAACGCTGTGAAGCGTTTAGAGTCGGCAAATTCCGGCATTTGCGTTTTGTAGCTACGCTCGCCAGAGCGTGGATGGTTGCCGGCCAACAAAACGCAAAGGTGAGCCGTAAGGCACCGGGGCGTGCGTGGTACCCGGCCGCTGACGCGTCGCGGCTCAATAAGTCTTGCGAAACAACTTCATGCCTGCACGTTCGTTGTAGGTCAACAACAACGCGCCCGGTGCGGCGGCGGTGTCGACCAACGATTCATAGAACTCGTGTTCGCCTGGCCATGGAAAGGCAAAGAACAGATCGAACGCGTCGAACGCGATCCCGGTGGCGTCGTAGACGTCATCGCCGCCGGTTGCAATATGATCGACTTCGCGTGACGACGCCAATGATCCCGCCATCGCACTTGGCACGAAGGTGCCGCAGTAAAACCGAGCGGCAATCCCGAGGTCCTTCGCAAGTCGATTGGACTGGTCCACCAACGCCGCTTCGATTTCGATGCCGACGGCGGTCTTCCCTCGCAGGGCAGCCAACATCGCGGCAACGCCAAACCCGCTTCCGAGTTCGCAAAACCGTCTGCCCATTGCCAAGCGTTGCTGATCAATCCAATCCAAACATTGAGCCAGCCATTGGAAATCGCAAGGCACAAAGGTCTCGATCACGGCGGAATCGCCCAGCATGAACGCTTCGATGCGGTCGTTGACTTGGTCGATCAAATCAATCTCGCGTGGCGTTAGCGGATTCGCCTTGATCGATTTGGGGATGGCGATACGTTCGAGCGTCACAGGCGCGTTGTCGGGTTGGGGGGGCTGCGGCAGACGGACTCGAGAAAGGCTTCGAAAGAGGGCTCGGAAAACGGTGTCAAGTCGCGCGAATGCGAAGCCGATCGTCGCTCAAACTGAATCGCTGTTCTTCGCTCTCGGCGACGACTTGGTAGACCAATTCGGTCGTGATCGATTTGCCGCTGGCGTTTGCATTTTTTACTAGCTCTTCGACGCTCGCGTAGCCGTACGGATCGAGACGGATGCCGATTGCCTCGGGGTGATGCTTCAGCACGAAGCTTAGATATTTACTGATTTTGGTAAGTCGTTTATTCATCGACGAAAGTTTAACCGAAGAATCGTGTCCGTCTATGCCATCAATGTCTCATTGGGGCCATCGATGTCTCATTGGGGGAGGTACCGTTTTGCCGCTGCGGCAACGAGCACGGGGACGGCGACCGATACCCCTAACGCAAGTGGCAGCCATTGATGCCGTTCGGCAAAATCGCCAAAAACCGAGTACGCGATCGCGATGCCGAGATTGCTGAATACCACGGCCGGCAGAAAACGTCGCCACGACAGTTGGTGGATGCCGGCAATCAACACGCTCGCTTCGGCAAACACCGGCACCGCACGCGTGATGACCAAGACATAGGGGCCGTATCGATCGCTGATCATCTGCATTCGCTGTAGATCCTCACCGCTGCTGAACCACAGCGCAAAGGGCTGTCCCCATCGCCGCGCCAAGGCGAATCCAATGATGGCACCCAGATTCATGCCGATCCACGTCGCGATCGTTCCACGCCACCACCCGAGTTGCCAACCGCTCAGCGTGCTGACGACGCTTGAGGGAATCGGCAGTAGGATATCGGTGGCCAACAGCCCGATGATCAGCGTCGCTGTGGCGGACACCGACGGCGGATCCTCTGCCACGCCACGTAACCAATCTTCCAATCGACCTCCGAAAAACAGGAACGGCAGCACCGGAACGAGCAGGACGACACACATCAGCGGCAGCGTGCGAAACAGTTCACGCATCGGCTGCCGGACTCGCGTTGGTGAGAAGTTCGACCTCGTGATACTCGATCGCCCATTCACGCATGAATCGGACCTGATTGGGATCGACGCGATAGATGATCAGATCGGGATTGTCGATGCTGCCGAGATATTGCCGCAGCAGCGGATTGTCGTTCCAGATTGATTCCAAGGTCGATCGGTCATCTACGATCGTGGCAACGCCGGTGATTCGGACTTGATCATGCGTGTCGCTGAGATAGCAGAGTTCCACATTCGGATTCGCAGCAATCTCTTCTGTTTTGTGGTAGCCACGCAAATTGGCCACATAGACGGTGAAACCATCGGTGCGAACCGGCGACACCGGTCGCAGCCGCGGTTGATCGCCGTCAATGGTTGCCAGGTAGGGAAAGCGATCCTGTTTGATCACATCCAAGGCAAGTCCGCGGACTTCGCCTGCGGGAATCGGTTTCGGGTGGGGTTTACTCATTCCCAAATTTCCTTTTCATTGTTTTGAGTTTTGCGACCCTGATTTTGCATCCGGCACGCACAAGCAAGTTGCTCCGATGCGGATGTCGGCATCGCTCCACGCGACACGGAATCGTTCCTCGATCTCTTTGGCGGCCGCTTCGTCGCCTTTCGCTTTCAAGCATTGCGACAACCCGTACAGCGACCAACCATTTTCAGGCCACAGCGAAAGGTCTTTGCGGTAAACCTGTTCGGCTTCGTCCCATCGCTGGGCAGCAACCAAGACGGCGCCGAGTGAATGACGGACCGGCTGAATCCACTCGGGCGGTTCCATGTAAATAAGGTCCGTTTCAGCAGCGACACCCTTTTTTAGCTCCGATATAGCGGTATCGATATCCCCTTTTTGGAACGCAATTTCACCCGCCAATGTATGCTCGCCGACTTTTAGAATGTCGTGAGCTTTGTTGATCGCTCCTTTTGCATCGCGATCCACCTTGGCGACGGCCTCGCGGAAAAGCGTTTGTTCGTGTTCGGCCGCTGCGAAATCCTGTTTGGCCGCCAAGGCGGTTGCTCGAGCAAAACGCCACATCGCTGTCGTGATCGGCAATTGATCACTTGGCGCAGGCAGCGCGAGCAATTGGTCCCATTGGCCGAACCGGACCATCACTTGGTACTGGATCGACATAAATGGATCCGCCAACTCAGGCGACTGATTGAGGAACTCTGCGGGAACAGACGCAAGCATTTGTTGTGCTGCTTCGATCGCACGGTCTTGGCGTCCCTGCATCATGCAAACGAACGACAGGAAGTGCGGATTGTGCAGCATGTAGATCGAATAGAAATTCTGGTGCGGCGAAACTTGGCGATACACTCGGTCAACCTTCATCGACATCTCGTTTTGCTCGGCCGCTTGAGCCCATTTGCCCGTCCGTACGTCGATATGAGCGGGCATGTGAATCATGTGCCCCGAACCAGGCATCAGGGTACGCAGGCGATCGGCTGCCGCAGTGGCGCGTTCGGGGTGTGGCGATGCTTCCACCGCGTGAATGTACAAATGGTTCGCGCCGGGGTGATTCGGGACGGCGGTCATCACGTTTTCAAGCAACTGCAAAACCAGATGCGTTTCCGGTCGTGCTTCGCCCTCGTCGGACCACAAGTCCCATGGGCGTAGATTCATCAAGGATTCGGCATACAGTACCGACACATCATGTTCGTCCGGAAATTGCTGGTGGACTCGCTGCATGGCATCGGCGTAGTCCTTGTTCAGCGTTTCTCGTTCTGCGATGTTTTCATCAACATTACCGCGATAGCGTCGCGCCAATGCATCGATCAGGGCACGTTCGACCGGCGTGCCTAGTTTGCTGTTGGCTTGCGCTTTTTCCAACGCCTGCCACGCGGCGATTGAATGCGGTTTGTCCATCGGAGGATTGTTGATGTGAGGTCCATTGCAAAGTGCAATTCCCCACCACGCCATCGCACATTGGGGATCGTGACGGGCGGCCTCGCGGAAAGAGCGAATCGCCTCGTCATGGTTGAACGCATAGGTGAGATTTAATCCTTGGTCAAAGTATCGCTGGGCCTCCGCCGAATCGGTACTAATTTCGCGCGGATGGACGGTGACGCCAACCAACAACGGGGCCTGGGCCCCAGACGGTGTCTGGTCGCTGATCGAACCGGGCGATGAGGATGGATTCTCTGGATTCGCGTCGTTGGCAAGACCGATTGCGCCAGCAAAAAATACCGCCGGCAATAGGCTTAGTAAGTAAGTGCGAAACATCGTTCCGTCCTCCTCAAAAAAAAGATGCGTGATCGGGCCCTTTCTTTCATTCTAGAACTGCATCGCCCCCCATCAATGGAGGGTGGGGGTGCGGTCTGAGGTGGTGCGCAAACTCAAAGGTGGACAGGCGTTCCGGACGGTTGTCGGTGCGCGATCGCGTCGGCAAGTTGGGCGGTGCGAAAGCCGCAAAGACTCGCGATTTTAGAACAGAAAACCGCTGACAGGCTAAGCCAATTCCACACAGGTGGAAGCCTATTCGTGTTGGTTTCGCATGTGGTCGGCGGTGCGTTGAAATGTCATTTTCAAGTGATCGGCAAGCGGTTTGTTCTCGACACGTTCGTCGATCGCTTGGGTCATGCACATCATCCATTGATCGCGTTCGCTGTCGCCGATTCGAAACGGCAGGTGTCTCGCTCGCAGCATCGGATGTCCGTATTGCTGGATATACAACGATGGCCCACCCCAAAACCCCGACAGGAATTTGAACAATTTGTCACGTGACTCGGTTAGGTCGTCTGGGTGCATGTCACGTATTGGACGTGCCGCCGGCAATTCGGACATCAGATCATAGAAACGGTCGACCAGTCCGCGAACCGCCGATTCGCCGCCTAACATGCTGTAAATTGTGTCTTCATCCATCGTGTCGGTTCGTCCTCACTAGACGGCAATGTTGATTCATTTTGGTTGCTTCGTCATCGTTTTGGCTTGCATTGTTATCAACGACGGTGAATCATGACATCCACCTCCCCACTCGCCAATGGAACTGAAATCCATGCCTGCCCGCTGCCTCGAAAAACTTCCCCCGTTCTCGATTCTGCTGTTCTCGCTTCTTGCTGGATTATTGTTTTCATCGGCCGTTGCCGCAGACGATTCGGTGTTTGTCGGTAAGCCGGTCATGTTGCAAGACCATGGTGCAGGCGAAGGCCCGGTTTGGCATCCACAACTAGGATTGTTGACCAGCGGCGAAGGGAACATCAATCGCCGTGATCTCGCGGGCAAGACGTCGGTATTTCGAGCCGACGCCGGATCCAACGGTTTGCTGTTCGATCGCCAAGGCCGGTTGCTGATTTGCGACAACAAACGTCGCCGGGTCGAGCGAATCGAAGCCGATGGATCGCTGAATGTGCTGACTGATTCCTACGAGGGAAGTCGATTCAATCAGCCCAATGACTTGACGATCGACTCGAAGAACCGGATCTACTTTACCGATCCGCAATACGGGGATCGCAGTGGGATGGAGATGTTGGACGATCAGGGATGCAAAGTCGAAGGGGTGTACCGCATTGATCCCGATGGCAGTGTGACTCGTATTATCACGCACGAAGTCGATCGCCCCAATGGGCTGATTGTGACGTCCGATGATCGGTTTCTGTATGTGGCTGACAACAACAACGAACTCGGGGGGGCACGCAAGTTGTGGCGGTTCAATCTGAACGCTGACGGGACACCCGATTTGGAAACCCAAACATTGATCCATGATTGGGGGACGACGCGAGGTCCCGATGGGATGAAGTTGGACCAGCAAGGCCGGCTGTACGTGGCTGCCGGACTGAACAAATCACGCCCGCCGGCTCAAACGGCGGATGGTCCGACCGCAGGCATTTACGTCTTTTCGCCTGAGGGCAAGCAGATCGATTTTCTGGCAATTCCCCGTGACGAAACCACTAATTGCGCATTTGGAGGCGACGACGGCAAGACGTTGTTCGTGACCGCAGGAGGGACGTTGTGGAGCGTTCGCACCGCCGTCGACGGCTATCAACTGTTCAGCGGCCAGTAGTCTCGCGGCCTATGCCATCGACTTAGACGCGGGAAAACCCGCAGAACGGCGGGAACACTGCCAAGAGGGGGTTACCAGGATGATCGCCACCGGTGACACTGTGAGATAGACTTGCTGTCTTGCGTGCGCCCGTCTGCCCGTAGCGAAAGTCTGCCCGTAGCGAAAGTCGCCAAGACTTTCGGTCCCCCCCTTGATGTTGGCCGAAATGTTGCGGGATGAAATGACGCAGGCCAAAAACGGGCAGGCCAAAAACGTTGCGGCCGAATCGCTTGGCTTGTTTTCGCTACGCGGGCGGTTGCCGATGACAGGCTAGAAGCCTACCCACCCATTTTCCTTGTTAGTGACGATTCTCTCATGTCCATCCAGTGGTTTCCGGGCCATATGCACAAAGCCCGGCTCGAAATTCAATCGGTGCTCCCCAAAGTGGACGTGGTCATCGAGGTGCTCGATGCGCGGATTCCGTACTCGAGCGAGAACCCGATGCTGGCCGAACTGCGGGGCGACAAACCTTGTTTGAAGGTGCTGGCCAAGAGCGACCTTGCCGACGACGCGATGACCGAGGTCTGGATTTCGCATTTCGAGGAATCGGTGGGTGTCCGCGCCCACGCGGTCACGACCGAAGACGTGCCAACGATTCGGCGTTTGAAACACATCGTTGCTAAAATGGCGCCGCATCGCGCGGGCATGACGATCACCGCGATGATCGTTGGCATTCCCAATGTCGGTAAATCAACGATCATCAATTTTTTGGCGAACCGAAAAATCGCCAAAACGGGGAACACGCCTGCGGTCACTCAGCAGCAACAACGGGTCAACATTGGCGACAGCGTCGCACTGTTGGATACGCCCGGCGTGCTGTGGCCGAACGTGCATAATGTGAACAGCGGCTACCGGCTGGGCTTGGTCGGTTCCATCAAAGATACTGCAATGGATTACGCCGACATCGGTTTCTTTGGGGCTCGCTACTTGGCGGCGAATTATCCCGAACGGTTGATGCAGCGGTACGATTTAACTTCAGTGCCTGGCACTGATTTAGAGCTGATCGAAGCGATCGGCCGCCGACGAGGTTGTCTTGGTAAAAGCAATCTTGTCGACATTGATCGGGCCTCGCGGATTTTGGTGAACGATATTCGTGGCGGTGAACTTGGACGGTTAACCTTCGAGACGCCTGATTTAATGCGACGCGAGCAGCTGCAAACGGCAAAGGTGATTGCCGAAAAGGAAGAAGCGTCCAAAGAAAAAGATGCGAAGCGTAAAAAGCGATTTCGCGACAAGCAGCGAGCTCAACGCAAATCTCGCGAGATGAACTGACCTCTTCAATGAACTGAGTGGCTCGCTTTTTTCAACGCACCCAACATGATTCCCAATCTTTCTGACAAGACAAACGCCCTCGTTCTTTCCTATATGGGCATTCGACGCGCGATTGGCGTTAGCGGATTCTTGTTGCCAATCGTACTTGGGCCCGTCGGTTGGCTGTTGTTTGGAATCGATTTCCAGGACAACATCAGCAGCTATTATCACACCGGGCTGCGTGACATTTTCGTGGGCACGATGTGTTCGATCGGGATCTTTTTATTCTGCTATCGGGGGTATGACCGGATCGAGAGCTGGACTGCAAATCTAGGCTGCGTTTCCGCATTGGGTGTGGCGTTGTTTCCCTTGGACCCGAACAGTGATCCGCTGTATCAAAAGTCGTTGATCGGTTACCTGCACTCGATCAGCGGCGGGGTATTCTTTTTGACGCTTGCCACTTATTCGCTGTTTCATTTTCCGAGCTCCAAAGCAAACAACCGCGAAATGGAACCGCATGAAACCGAACGGAATTTTGTTTACCGGGCCAGCGGCGTGGTGATTTTGCTGAGTATGGCGGCAATGGGCGGCTATCTGTTTCTGATCTCACCCGAATGGAAGCGGACGTTAAACGAATACAACTTTTTGTTTTGGATGGAATGGATCGCGGTGTGGGCATTTGCCTCGGCGTGGTTAACCAAGGGGCGAACGATCATCGCCGACATCGCCGTGGACTTGATGGCGATCCCTCACCAATTGTTGATGAAACGCGCCAAGTAAATCGCAATCGTCAACATCCTACGTTTCGCTGGCGTAAAATGAATCGGTTGCCTTTGATCTCCCGCTGTATTCGAATCAAGAGTCCGATCCGATGAACCCGCAGACCAACCCGTCGATGAAGTCGCCGGTCAACCCCATGTTGGATCGTCGCCAATTTACGATTGGCAGCGCCGCGTTTCTAGGCGGATGTCTGATTCCGGCGGCGGCGACTTCGTTTGCCGAAGAGCCGAGTCTGCAGCAGAAACGGTTGATTTTGTTGGGGCTGAACGCGTTGGCGCGAGCGCCCGAGATGAATTATTTTGCCGACGGACATCGAGGGGCTGCGATGATCTCGGCTCACATGATGTGTGTTGACAATGATCTCGATGACGCGGCCGCCACTCGGATTGTCCAGTTGTTTGATCGGAATTGGGCGCCAACAAAGTTGTGCGAGCCGTTCCCGGAAGGCGATCCTGTGGCTGACGCGGCCGAGCAAGTAGGCAAGGCACTTGCCGAAAACAGCGGGGTGCTGCGCGAGGTGGGCCACGATGCGATTTTTGCAATGCATGCGATCAAGGCGTTTCGTATGCTGCCCGAAGCGGCGACACCTCAGCGAGTCGAAGGCGTCTGCAATCTGATTCGCGCGTTCAAACCGTGGCGAGATGTCGAACCCGACGAGGATATCGATCCACCCCCGTTCACCGATTCGGTCGCCGCCTCAAAATTTGTGTTGCAGGAAGCAAGTGACGCCATCGATCGCTTTGTCGGTTTTGGACAAGGCTTCGCCGGACACATGTTGACGTTCGGCCAATCGCTCGTCGAGATGGCTGCGATGGGCGACGCCGAGTGGGCCGAGAGCTGCCGTGTCGCGTTTCGAAAATACGTGACCGTGACTCGGCAAGGTCCCGATTCGACCAGCCGTAAAATTGCCGATCATAAACTTAGCAATCTGCGACCCAACCAGGCTCGCTATTGGCAACAGCGAGGAGACAAGTCGCTCGGTATCGGTCATGTTTTCAAATACCCCTACGCCTACTACGACCTGCTAACGAGGGCCAACGATCCGGTGCTCGCGAAAACGCTCGATGCCAAAGCCTATCAGTTGTTTTAAGCGGGGGGCCTACCTGCTGTTGTCGGCGGGGGGATTGTGGAGGCGTTCCCAAAGGCGTTTCGTCCACGCATTTGCGTGTTGTAGCGACGCTCGCCAGGGCGTGGGCAGGCGTGGATGGTTACCGTGCAATTGCGGATCACCACCTTCTGGCGAAGCTAGCTACGAGAGAATTTTCACCGCATCCGCTGTCTACTGTGGCTTAGTCGGCGGTGTCGCAAATCGTTAAAGGGTTGACGCAAATTGTCCTCGACACAAGCCGTTTTTACGCCATAATAGGTGTCCTGCCTTCTTAAAGGTCCCGCCGTATCCAGTCCCGCCCACCCATGACGCGATTCATTTGACATGAGTTTATCCATGTTGTCTGCACCCCTTTGCCGCCTTGGACCATCGCCGATGCAAATGTTGGTTTTCACCGCTCGTTTGATTCTGGTCGTCGGGTTGCTAGGTGTCACTGCGACCTCTGCTCAGGCAGCGGAACCGGCAACCGAACAATCTGAACCCTCTGCGGAACATTTAGAGTTCTTCGAGAAAGAGGTTCGCCCGTTGTTGGCCGAGCATTGTTACTCGTGTCACAGCGCGTCGGCTGAGAAGCTGCAAGCGGGATTGCGAGTTGATACGCGAGCGGGATTGATCGAAGGGGGTGACTCCGGTGCATCGGTCGAACCTGGCGATCCCGAGGCCAGTCTGTTCATGGAAGCGGTTCGTTACGAATCGTACGAGATGCCGCCCAAGGGAAAACTTAGCGACGAACAGATCGCGACGTTTGAAAAATGGATCCAACTCGGCGCTCCTTGGCCTCTCGAAGAGGCCCCCGAGTCGGCGGCGGCACCCGCTTTCGATTTGCAGCAGCGTAAAAAAGATCACTGGGTTTGGCAGCCTGTGCAATCGCCACCGCTGCCGGCGGTCCAAGACCGAGCGTGGCCCAAAGCAGAGCTCGATCATTTTATTCTGTCGCAACTTGAACAGAACGATTTGCAGCCGGCCGAGGATGCCGAACGAGCGGCGATCTTGCGACGTTTGTGCTTTGACTTGATTGGATTGCCGCCCACGCCTGAGCAGACCGCCCAATTTCTTAATGACCCTTCCCCGGACGCAGTCTCACGCTTGGTCGACGATCTTTTGGAATCGCCTGAGTTTGGCGAGCGTTGGGGGCGGCATTGGTTGGACTTGGTGCGGTACGCCGAATCACGAGGACACGAATTCGACGATGATGCGTTGAATGCGTTCCAGTATCGCGACTACGTCATTCGCGCGTTCAACGCGGATGTGCCGTACGATCAACTTGTCCGCGAACATATCGCCGGCGACCTGTTACGGCAGCCGCGGTTGAATCCCGATGACGGTTACAACGAATCGATCCTGGGGACCGGTTTCTGGTTCCTTGGCGAATGGGTGCATTCGCCGGTCGATATCCGCAAAGACGAAGCGGATCGCTTTGACAACATGGTCGACGTGATGTCAAAAACGTTTTTGGGCGTGACCGTTTCTTGTGCACGCTGCCACGATCACAAATTCGACGCGATTTCGACAGCCGACTATTACTCGTTGACGGGATTTCTGCAGAGCAGTGATTATCGGCAGGTGCGTTTTGAGTCGTTGGAACACAACCGTCGTGTGGCCGAGCGGCTTGCCAAAGTCGACGAAGCCTATCGCCAACGAGTCATCGGGTTGGTCCGTCAACATGGCGGCAAGCTGCCTGAGCCCGTCGCGTTGCCAGCGGCGATCACCGAGCTGCTTGTGATGGATTACCAGACGTTGCCTCCTGAGCAGTTTATGCAGGACGGTTTTATTTTCGGCGATTCTCCACGACGCGCCGGCGATGCTTATGTGGATGTCAGCGAAGCCGAGCCAACGATCCGAGTGGCATCCCATGGATCGGCCATTAGCGATCCGCTGTGGAATGGGCTGCAATCACTGCGAGAAACCGGAATGCAGAATCGCAGCAAGCTGAAGAATCTGCCTCGTAGCGGCCGAACGCTGCGAACCCCGACGTTTGAGTTGACTGGGGAACGAGTCGTTTGCAAGGTTCGCGGCGAAGGGCACGTCGTGGTGTGCGTCGATTCGCATCGGTTGATCGCGGGGCCACTGCATGGCGAAACGGTGCAAGCGATTCCCAAAAATGCAACGTCCGTGGAATTGAATCTGGGGCGCTACCTCGGGCATCGATTGCATCTGGAATTCACACCTAAAATCGACCAACAGCTCGAAGTACAGTGGGTTATCCAAGGATCCGCCGAGCAAATCAAACAGGCCAAACAAAACGCGGCATCCGCGTTTCGAAATGTGGATAACGCAAGCGAGTTCGAAATCGCTGGCGATGGGGCTACGGATGCCGGCTTGGGGGCGAAACAAGAGCTTGCCGAACAATTGCAACAAATTGCGATCGCATGGGCGGACGAACGCGAGCTGCTGCGGTCGCAAATCATGAAACCGTCACATACCGCAATGGCAATGATGGACGGCAGCGGTGAAAATGCCGAGATTTTCATTCGCGGCAATGCGTCCAAACCCGGCGATATCGAGCCGCGTCATTTTTTGACGGCATTGGCGGGGAATCACCCCATGGAAATCAAATCGGGCAGCGGACGACTCGAATTGGCGCAACAGATCAACGATCCGAATAACCCGCTGACCTCGCGAGTGATCGTCAATCGCATTTGGCATTACTTGATGGGGCGCGGCATTGTGCCGACCACCGACGACTTTGGTGTGCTTGGGCAAAGACCCACTCACCCTGAACTTCTTGATCATTTGGCGACTCGTTTTCATGACGCGGGCCAAAGCATCAAGCGAATGATCCGTTACATCGTGTTGTCACGGACGTATCAAATGTCCAGCCGAGTCAGTCCGGTCGCCGCCGAGGCTGATCCGAAAAACTTGTTGTGGCACCATCGCCCGCCCAAGCGGCTCGAGGGAGAAGCGATCCGTGACACGTTGTTGGCGTTGTCTGGGCGATTGGACAAGACGATGTATGGCGAACCGGTTCCCATTCAATTGACGTCGTTCATGGATGGTCGAGGACGGCCAAATGTCAACGGGCCGATCGACGGCGATGGACGGCGGTCGATCTATATCGCGGTGCGTCGAAACTTCCTTTCACCTTTCATGCTGACCTTTGACACGCCGGTTCCCTTTAGCACGATGGGACGCCGAAACGTGTCCAATGTGCCTGCGCAATCGTTGATTCTGATGAACGATCCCTTTGTCGTGCAGCAAGCCCGACAGTGGGCCGAGAGGGTGATCGGAGATTTTTCGGATTCGCGTGACCGTATCAACTGGATGTACGAATCCGCATTTGCACGACAGCCGTCTTCACAAGAGATCGCGGTGGCCCAAGCCTATTTGGCGGCCGATCACGGTGATTCCGAATTGGATGCGTGGGCCGATTTTGCTCACGCACTGATCAATATCAAGGAGTTTATTTTCCTGCGATGACACATCATTTCACCTATCCCTGCGAACGTTATCGATCGGGCCCCACTTCGCGACGCGAGATGTTGACGCGGTGCGGCAGCGGTTTTGCTGCCCTGGCTCTCGCGGCACTTGGGCAAGACAACGCGTTTGCCGTCCGCGGAACCTCACCCGATCTCGGCTTCGCTTCACACGGTCCGCATCATCAAGTTCGTGCCAAAAATGTGATCTTCTTGTACATGGACGGCGGCCCTTCGCAGATCGATACCTTCGATCCGAAGCCAATGCTAGACAAATACGATGGGCAAGATCCCGGCAAACTGTTTAGCGTCGAGCCGACTCAGTTCAATAACAACGGCAACGTGTTGGCGAGCCCGTGGAAGTTCAAGCAGTACGGCGAATCTGGTACCCCGGTCAGCGACTTGTTTCCTCACGTGGCAACGTGTGTCGACGAGTTGGCCGTGATGCGGTCGATGGTATCGGAGTTTCCTGAGCACACGTTTGCAAATTACTTTCTGCATACCGGCAGCGGGTTGCAGGGGCGACCGAGCATGGGCGCTTGGGTGAATTATGGATTGGGCAGCGAGTCCCAGAATTTGCCCGGATTTGTGGTCATTAATGGTGGGCTGATTCCGCCCGGCGGACTCGATTGTTTTGGTAGCGGATTTCTACCCGCCACCTACCAAGGGTCGGTGTTCAAACCATCGGGCTCGGGCGTGGCGAACATCCTTCGCACCGAACCGAGCGACAAACGACAGCGTGACAAATTAGACTTCGTTCGCCAATTGGACGGCTTTGCCAAGCAGAATTTTGGGCAGCATGACAGTCTCGAATCGGCGATTCAAAACTATGAACTCGCTTATGCGATGCAGATGGCCGTACCCGAGGTGATGTCGCTAAAGGACGAACCGGCTTGGATCCAGCAGATGTACGGAATGGAATCGGAATACGAGCCAACGCGAACCTATGCGGCTCAGTGTTTGATCGCTCGACGTATGATCGAAAGTGGGGTGCGATTTATCGAGTTGACTTGCCCCAAAGTCGGAGGCGATCGCTGGGACCAGCACTCGAACTTGAAGGCGGGGCACGAAAACAATGCTCGCGCCGTCGACCAACCAATCGCCGCTTTGTTAAAAGACCTTCGCCAGCGTGGGATGCTCGATGAAACGTTGGTGGTGTGGGCGGGTGAATTCGGACGAACCCCGTTTGCACAAGGTGCAAATGGTCGAGATCACAATCAATTTGGCTTCACTGTTTGGATGGCCGGAGGCGGAGTGAAACCGGGCATCGTCTACGGGGCGACGGACGAATGGGGATACAAGGCGATCGAGAACCGAGCCGAGATTCATGATCTGCATGCCACGATGTTGCATCTGATGGGAGTCGATCACACTCGCAGTACTTTCCGTTTTGGCGGTCGCGACATGCGATTGACCGATGTCAAAGGCCATGTGATCCACGACGTTATCGCTTAAAACGCTTGGGTGCACGACCGGCGTGGTTTCACATTACAATTGGGAGGCGATCCGTATCGGATCCAAAACCTGCCTCTCCCCACCTCCCAATTGTATGGCTCTATGAGAAACACCCTGGTTATTTTTGTCGTCACGTTATGTTTTGCGGCGATCGGATCATCGTCCCCTGCCGCAGACCGCCCGAATATCGTCTTGTTTTTGGCCGATGATATCTCTCAGGAAGATCTCGGCTGTTATGGGCATCCGACGATTCAAACTCCGCATATTGATGCTTTAGCGTCCAGTGGGCTGCGTTTTGACAATGCTTATCTGACAACAAGCAGCTGTAGTCCGAGCCGCTGCAGCATCATCACCGGCCGCTATCCGCATAACACCGGTGCACCCGAGTTGCATACCGAACTGCCGGCGGGATCGGTGTTGTTTCCGCAGTTGCTAAAAGACGCTGGCTATTACACGGTGTTGTCGGGCAAACACCACATGGGCAAAAATGCCAATGTCGCGTTTAGTAAGATTTCCAAAGGCAAAGGACCTGGCAAAGAAGAAGACTGGGTACAGATCCTCGAAAAACGACCTCAGGACAAACCGTTCTTCTGTTGGTATGCGTCGACTGATGCGCATCGCGATTGGGCGATCAATGATGACGCGCCAAAGTACGATCCTGCGGACGTGGTCGTGCCACCCTACTTGGTCGATGGCGAGAAGACGCGCGAGGACCTGGCCAGCTATTACCACGAAGTTAGCCGTTTTGACCACTACGTCGGTCAAGTCGTTGCCGAGCTGAAACGTCAACAGGTGTTTGATGACACGTTGGTGATCGTGATGGCCGACAACGGACGTCCCTTTCCGCGTTGCAAAACACGGTTGTACGACAGCGGCATCAAAACCCCGTTCGTCGTGCATTACCCAAACTCGGTGAAAAACGGCGTCACCGATAGCTTCGTCAGTTCAATCGACATTGCGGCAACCGTGCTGGATCTGGCCAGAGTTGAAAAGGACGAACGGATTCAAGGCGTTAGCTTCGCTCCGATTCTAAAAGATTCGTCGGCGAGGGTCCGCGACGTTGTTTTTGCGGAACACAATTGGCATGTTTACCGCAATCACGAACGACTCGTTCGTTTCGGTGACTGGTTGTACATTCGCAACAATTTCCCCGACCAGGCCAACCTTTGTGTCGAAGCTTATTTGGGGGGCGCTGGCGAGGATTTGTGGGCGGCCAAAGAAGCCAACCGATTAAGCGATCCGCAGCAGAACGTTTTCTTGAACCCGTGTCCGGCCGAAGAGCTTTACCATGTGGGCAAAGACGTCCATCAATTGAAGAATCTTGCCGCAAATCCCGAGACGCAACAAGTTCTGGAGAAAGCACGCGGGTTGTTAACGAAGTGGACCAAGCAGACCGGCGATACGATCCCCGAGAACCCCACCCCTGATCGTGATGCACCGCCAGGATCACCGAAGAAAGATCGTAAGGCGTTCCAATACGGCGAGATGCCCGGAGAATCCTCGGGGGCCACGAACATCAATCACCCCGGCCCACTCCAGCTTCCGTAACGAATCGCCGCTAGACGTGCCAAGAGATTCGGCACCGTAACACCATTGGAACGTTTCAACATTCGTAGCGAAACTCGTCAAGAGTTTCGGCCGGTGTCACGATCCAAACTCGCGATGCAAGCTTTGTAATGTGGGGCAAACTGTCGGAAGTCGGCCTCGGCCCAGACCAACGGGCTGGGGGCGAGTTTTTCTTGTCAAACGAAAACACCATCGCGACGCATTGGTGCGTGACGATGGTGTATGCAAATCAGAAACGCCAGCGCGGTGGCAGCTGGCGTTTTATCAGCACGCTTGCTTAGGCCGCTTTGCGAGTCACTTTGGGAGTGCTGTTTTTGGCGACCTTCGTTGCTTTTTCAGCAACAGGTTTTACTGCGGCAGGCTTTACTGCGGCAGGCTTCTTTGCGGCAGCAGGTTTCTTCGCAGCGGTCGTTGCTTTCGCAACCGGGCTCTTCTTGGCAACCGGGGACTTTTGGGCAACCGAAGTTTTCTTTTCGGTCGACGGAGTCACTGCAACCGCGGTGACCTGTGCAACCGAAGGAGTCTTGCCCGTGGCGGGCGTTTTTGCAACCGATGGTACCTTAGCGACAGGAGTCTTAGCAACCGAAGTCTTCTTGGCAGGAGTCTTCTTAGCGGCCGAGGTGGTTTTGGTGGCTGCGGTGTTCTTCGACATTTTTGTTTCCTACTTGAAACTTGACGAAATTCTTAGGCGAAAGTGCCTGTGTAGAGTGAAATATCAGATTCCAGATTAAGTGAGAAATAGCATTTACCCTGTTTGGGCTAGCGATTCTGGAAAATACTTTACCCCCACAGCATCGCTCCGGATCTTTGTGGCCCCCTAACGGGGATCGAGCGTCGCGGCTGGCAAGAATTCGCCCGATTGTCCCCTCGGCGACGATTTTCTACAAAGGAGGGCTAGGTTGATTTGCATTGCATTCGGCGTCGCCGACTTTGTGATGCTCTTCGAAACCACTTCGTTCAAACACAGCCTTTTCAGGGATCCAAAATCATGTCGGTCAAGCGAGTCGGAATCCTTACCGCCGGAGGATTGGCCCCGTGCCTGTCTTCGGCCATCGGTGCACTCATCGAATCCTATACAGAGAAGGCGCCTGAAGTCGAAATCCTTTGTTACCGATCTGGTTACAAGGGACTTTTGTTAGGCGACAGCTTTCTGGTCACGCCGACCGTTCGCGAAAATGCCAAGGTCTTGCATCAACACGGTGGCAGTCCGATCGGCAACAGCCGGGTGAAGCTGACCAATGTGGCTGATTGTGTCAAACGTGGCTTGGTCAAAGAGGGCCAGGATCCACTGCATGTCGCGGCCGAACAATTGAAAACCGATTGCGTCGATGTGTTGCATACGATTGGCGGCGACGACACCAATACCACCGCAGCCGACTTGGCAGCGTTCCTTGCTAAAAACGACTATGACCTGACCGTCGTTGGATTGCCCAAGACCATCGACAACGACGTCATCCCGATCAAGCAAAGTTTGGGAGCCTGGACGGCGGCCGAACAAGGCGCTCGTTTCTTCGAGAACGTCGTTGCCGAACACAACGCCAACCCTCGCATGTTGATCGTGCACGAAGTGATGGGGCGTAACTGCGGTTGGTTGACTGCGGCGACGGCGAACAAGTATCGCGAACGCCTCGACGCACTAAAGTTCTTGCCCGAAACCGGACTCAGCCGTGAACGCAAAGAGGTGCACGGCGTTTACATTCCCGAAATGCATTTTGAGCTTCAGCAGGAAGCGGATCGGTTACGCGCGATCTTGGACGAGATCGATTGCGTCAACATCTTCATTTCCGAAGGTGCCGGCGTCGATTCGATCGTGCAAGAAATGGAGTCACGTGGCGAAGAAGTACCCAAGGATGCCTTTGGTCACTTCAAACTTGATGCCGTGAACCCTGGTAAATGGTTTGGTGAACAGTTCGCCAAGATGATCGGGGCCGAAAAGGTGCTGGTGCAAAAGAGTGGTTACTACAGTCGAGCCGCGCGAGCGAACGAGCAAGACATTGAATTGATCGCGCGATGTGCCAACAAAGCCGTCGACTGTGCATTGGCCGGTAACAGCGGTGTGGTCGGGCAAGACGAAGAACGCGGCGATGAATTGCGAGCGATTGAGTTCGAGCGAATCAAGGGCGGAAAACCATTTGATATCGGTTCGACTTGGTTCGGAAACCTGCTTCGCGAGATCAAGCAGCCCAAGGGCGATGTGGTCGAAACCCAGCACGCGTAAACCCGCTGGTAGGGGAAATTTCCCAAGTGAGATCAAGGCGGTTTGTCACCGAGTTCAAGCGAGGATTCCTCGCCGACCCAAGCGAAACAAACCGCCATCGCATAGCCGCCGACCGTTGCAACGTGATGGAATGCAGAAACCTCGGGTGAGAATCCGAGGTGCATCGGGCGTTAATCCACTTTAATGGCGGCAAGCGTTTTCGAATAACGCTATCGATCACCCAGTCGGTGCGGACGATTCTTCATTGTCGAAACACCCTCGTTCGACGACTCGGGGGCATCTGGGGGTGAGCCGAATTTGAGCGTGGCCACCACCCACGAATGGTCAGACCCATTTCGGCGAATAATCATGGCATCCGTGGCGGTAAAGTGCGGGGTATGAAAAATGTAGTCAATCCGTAGCGCGAGAGGCAATGGTTGGGTGGGCCAGTGCCATGTGGGATGAGCGTCAGCGTCGTCGTGAATCGAAGCGTATGCATCAATCAAGCCAAGTTCAGCGAGGCGTTTCGGTGCATGAAATGTTGATATGCTGTTGAAGTCCCCAACAACAATCGTCGGCCGTTGAAAGTCTATTGCGTCAACGATTGCATTCATCTCGACTGCATGCTTGTCTTCGGTCGTCGAAAGCGCCGTCATCGCATCGTGAATACCTCCGCCGCGTTGAAACTGAAATGGCGTCAAATGGACATTGATCAGGCGTATGCGTGTGCCGGAGAAATTTACCGTTGCGGAATAGAATCCGAAAAGGCCAGCGGTAGGTGGTGCAAATTCGAGCTCCGCCAGTTCGACTTTGGAGGCGACCGCAAATCGTTCGGCAACATAACGTCCGTTGTGTCCGATGGAGTGAAAGTGCGGATAAGTCGTGGCAAGCCGATTGCGGAGAAACCGTTCCGACTGAACGGTGGTTTCTTGGAAGCAAATGACATCGGGCGCCGCCTTCGTGATGGCGTCGAGCACTTGGTCGCCGCGTCGGTTGCCCCAATTCAGGTTGTACGTCGCAATACGGATCGAATCAGCACATGCATTCGAAGCAAGTGCCAGCGCGAGGACCAGCGATGATACGAATGTCTTCATTTTGCGTTGACGAACGAGGGCCGTAAGCGAGTCGTCGCATGAAAGCGATGATCTGGAAAAGCGTGCAATAAGCGGTTTCGGGTGAATGGACCGAGTTTGCTATGTTTTAAGTTAAGCTTTGAGTTTCCTGTTTGCCACTGGTTTCCCCTAGCGTGATGCAACACGATTTTAACCCGGCCTGATACCGCTTCTAAACCCTCACCCGCGAATCACGTTAATTGACGCGAATGACCAAGGCACAAAAGCCATCGTAGTGGCGTCAACAATCTCGCGGCTGACGCGGTTGCGAAGCCGTCTTCACAACACCTCTCTCGCGTGCATTGAAGTGTTAATGCGCCAGTTGCTTGAATTCGCGGATTCCAGTGTGTTTGTCAAATCGGTGGTGATCCGGTTCATGTAAACGGTTTCGGATGATCGCCATTTTTCTGTCTATCGATCGTACGAGTGATGACCGAACGAGTTTTTCAAGAGACCTCGTATATCGCGTCGATCCGCGGATTCCGAGACCGTCAGGTTCCAGTGTGCTCATGTTGCGCACACCGCATGTGAGGACAGAAAGATTGGTGCGACAGGAAAATTGAAAAGCAGGACGATGGGAGATGCGATCTTGCGGGACTGCTTCAACATGGCCCCAGTCGCAACGTGACGAAATGCGACAGCCACGGACGTGAGTCCGTGGTACACGGACATCATAGGAAGAGCGATAGTCGCGAAGCGACGGCAGGTGTTGCTTTCCCCAACGCAACACCGCGTAGCAGTGGTGTAAGCGAAAGGATAAAAAATGAATGGTTAGAACATGGAGACGACGTGTGCGTTCAATGCCAACGGCGAATCGCCATGGCTGTCTCATTTTTCTGTCGCACCCATTTTTCTGTCTACCGATCGTACGAAAGATGGTCGAACGTCCATTGGCTCGATTCAAGGCATCGTAAATGGAAACTTTCTCCTCCGCACGCATCGGTCTAGGCATTTGCCCGGCCTAACAGTCGCATTGTGGCCGTAAAAGAGTCCTGACCCCTTTTCAGCCTTTGACCCCGTTTCAACCTGATCGCGTTTGCTTTCTAAGTCCATAGAAAAGCCCAGCGAGAAAACAGCCAATCGCACCGATGGCAAGAAATGACAAAGTTAAGGCTGATCGGGGAAACTTGGAAGTGCCGCTTGTTGTTGCGATCACGTTTGTGCGTCGTGCAATTGCTGCAGCAATTGCTTGTTCACGCTGAATTTCCATTAATGTGGATTGCGCTTCGATTGTATCCACTTCAGAGGTGCCCAGTCGATTTGCCTTGATACGGAGTCCATCGATCTTTGCGGCACGTTTTTTCTGTTCTTTGCTCAAGAGCTCAAGGACTCGCTGATCATTCACCGGTGAACGGTCTCTCGTCTGTTGACGATGTTGATCGTTGGCGACCCAACCGGCACAAAATGCGGCGACCGCAAGAGTGGCCGCAAACAGTGACGAAAGTCCATATCGCCACGCAGTAGAGTTCCTAGTTCGCTTTGTTTGCATTTGCGCACCGTGAATCGGAATGCTCGTGGGGAGTCAGAATTCCCGCTGGTTCGGAATCCTGGCGAACGCTCGAGGTCACCCGGCACGAACGAAAGAGTGACCATTAGAAAATTCAATTTTGAGTGCTCGGGTGCACCGGCGCTGCTCGTCACGCACGCTGAACCATGATTTGCTTCCAAGTGATCCCGGCTGGGGCGATTGTATCGCCGAGGGAAACGGAAATCAAATCGATCGTGCCGAGAAATGGGCAGCTCGACGTTGGACCGGTATGAAGTGCCGTTGATATGCCGAACGACTTGCTTGCCGGCGAACGCGGTCGACTTTCCGACGACACAGCAACCTCGCGAAGCGATGGCAGGGTCAGGACGACTGGACTGTCTAGCTTGCGGGTGTCCAGGCTAACCGTTTCAGTGTGCCCCAGTCGCAATGCGACGAGACGCGATAGCCACTGACGTAAGTCCGTGGTACGTCTTTCGCCAAGGCAACACCGTGTAGCTGTGGTGCAGCGAAAGCTTAAAAACTGAATGGCTCGAACCTAGAGACGGCGCGTGCGTTCATTGCCATTGGCGAATCGCCCTGGAAGTCTCATTTGCTGTCGCACCCATTTTTCTGTCTACCGACCGTGCGAGTGATGAACGAACGCCCATTGTCTCGATTCAAGGCATAGTACATGGCACCTTCTCCTCCGCACGTTTCGGTCAAGGCATTTCACCGGTCGAACAATCGGCTCACGGCCGAAAAAGAGTCCTGACCCCTTTTTTAACTCGCTGGGTGGGGCGAGATCGCCTTGAATTGCAGCGTGCTCACACGTTGATTGACGATCTGCATTGCTGGTTTTCTTCGGGAAACTGTCGCTTTTTCGCCCGTGAAACACGATCGGTGTGGTAGCGAAACCAATATTTTGCGTATTTCAAAGGATGACCGTCTGCGCGGAGGCATGATTTCGTCGCGAATCCTGTTTTCGCAGCCACTTTCGAAGTCTGCCAATGCCGCTTTATGGGCTGGCGGTCGTTCAAAATCCTCTATTCCTAACAGTTCCATCATGATGTTCGGCACGCGATTCGTCATCTTCAAATTGCTTGTGGCGACGATGCTGTTGATAGCATTTTCGGGCAACCCATCCGCTGCCCAAAACATCCTCTATCCGCACGCGTATCCCTCGTCGCATTCGTATCCGACTGCCAATTATCCCGCGAGCACCTATCCGGCGAGCAGTTATCCGGCGTCGAGTTATCCGGTGACGTACCCCAGCGGTAGCTATCCCGCACCGTCCCAGGACGCTGGTAGCCAAAATTCACGAATCGTGTCGCCCAACCACGCGAGTTCGCCGCAATCCCGCGTTTCTGAAAATGCCTTTGAGACGACGACTCCGCAACCACCCTCACGCGGCACCGACATCGACAACCAACGCGACGCTGTCACGCGTTTGGCTAGCATGGGATCCCAAAGTCCTGGACCTCAAACTTCAGCCCCCCAAACCTCGCGTTTCCTAACCTCTGAGGGCCAGAGTTTTGGAGCATCAGGTTCCGGAGGCTTTCGTTCCGATTCACCGCGTCTCACGGACGCCGCACGCAGTACGGGATGGCGTGAGATCGAGCCCGTCTCGATGTATGCTGCCTCGCAAATTCAAGCGGCTCGCGATACTGCGGTTCAGTTTCGCAGAATGTCGCAGTCGGCCCCCGATGTCGCTGCGAAGCTCGCCCACGAGAATGCGGACTTTGTTGATCAGTGGACACAGCTCGCCGAAGCGTACCAGTCGTTGTCCGATCGCGTCAGCAAGTTGGCCAGCAAACTGAACTCGACGAAGCGTGATTATCAGGATGTTCGTACCAAGCTTGACCACTACGGATTGACTCCGACGGTCGGTTTGCTGCTGCGGCATAAAAAAGAGCAACTCGATGCATGGCAAGTCAACGATTCGGTCACGTTGTTTGTCACCGAGGAACTTGGGCGTTCGCGTCAGCAGCAGCTTGAACTCGAGATGGTCCGTTACGACGGAACCAATGCCAACTCGCAGACCGACGAGATTCTGACTGCAGCCGGTTTGGATCCGTCCAGTGTGCATAGTGTGGTGGTCGCGTCTCAGTTGCGGAGTTTGCTACAGCAGCGACAGCAGTGGTTGACTGTGCTTGGGCAAGGCTATCAAGACTATCAACGAAAATTGGGCGAGCTCGATTCAACAACGACCGAATCGGTGACGCTGACGAACCAATACCGCAAACTCATCGATCGTCACGTCACTTGGATTCGCAGCGGCGATCCTATCGGTCTCGAGGATGTGCGGAATTTAGGCGACGGGTTAGGGGCGTTGTTCGATTTCCGTCGCAGTAGCGAATTGGGGTATTCGATCAAGCAAAAATGGCAGGCTAATCCGGTAGGCGGCATTGGTCTGTTGGTCTGGATCATCGCAATTTCGGTCGCGAGGTGGCGAACGAAGTCTTGGCTGATCGAAATCGGAAACCGAAAACGGATGCGAGACGCGACGCCAGATTCCCGTAAATTGGCGACCGGAGTGCTCACGACGCTCGTGGCTTCCGCGTTTCCAGCCCTGTTGTACGTGATCGCTCGCTGGTTAGGCAGCGGAATCGTTTCCGAGCTGACGCTACAAACATCGAGCGGGTTCTATGCCGCGAGTTTGGTGGCGTTGTTGGTCGAGTTGCCGCGGCAACTACTTCGCAGCTATGGATACATCGACAAATATGTCGCGATCGATTTGCCAGGACGTGAACGTGCAACCGCCTATTTGGTGTTGATCGGTTTTGGCTTGGTTTTGGCCGCCTACGTGGTGACGCTGATGAGTCTACTCGACCACGGGATGTGGCGAGATTCGGTGGCCCGATTCGGATTCATCGCAGCCATGCTTGTGGTCGCCTGGACCGCTCACCTCTCACTACGACCGACTGGCGGCTTTCTCGAACCTTTCATTGCCACATTCGGCGGCAGCGTCATTCATCGCGTTCGTTTCGTGATCTACATCGCGGGGGTCGGATTCCCGCTAGCGATGGTCGTGCTTTCCTCGCTGGGTTACGGATACACTGCAAACGAGTTTGTTCAACGAGCGATCGTGACGCTCGTTAGTTTGATGATTGCAGCAACATTGTGGTCCGGAGTGAAAATTGCATCGGCGCATGTTTGGCAGATGTTGACGGGAACCGCTTCGCCGCAGCAATACGACGAGTACGGCCGTGTCCCTGCAGAGACCACCGTGGGGGCGCAGGTGAGTGGAGTTTTGGGCGAACACTTTTTGGAACTGAAACATCATCTGGCATTCCTTTGTCAATGCGCATTGGTGGTCGGGGCATTTGTCTGTTTTGGTTGGCTGTGGATTGATCTGTTTCCAAACGTCCGCATGGGCAATCCCGTCGTTTGGACGGTGCAAGATACGGTGACGGTATCCTCGCTGGATGCCGCGGGTCAAACGGTGACAAACTCCGTTTTGGAAAATACGCCGATCACAGCGCTACATCTATTGCTGGCCGCGGCGACCCTGTTTGTCGCGTTTCAATTGGCCAAGCTACTGCCGGCACTCTTTGACGCGTTGGTGCTGCAGCGTGTGTCGTTCGACGAAGGGATGGAGCATTTTACGTTGGTGCTCGGACGCTGTTTGTTGTTTGGTGTCGGTGCGTTAGTCGCCTGCCAGTGGGTGGGACTTCGCTGGCACACGACTCAGTGGTTAGCTGTTGGATTGACGATTGGTTTAGGGTTCGGGCTGCAGGACATGGTGCGAAACCTGTTCGGCGGTCTGATCGTGTTGTTCGAAAAACCGGCACGACTAGGCGACTTGGTCACCGTTGGCCGGGTCACCGGACGAGTGGCAGCGCAAAAGTTTCGCACCACGGTGCTCTCGGACGACGAAGGCCGCGAGGTGATCATTCCGAACAAAAATTTTGTCAGCGAGGACGTGATCAATTGGATGGGCGCAGGCCGTTTGAACGTGATTCCAATCGAAGTCGCGGTCAATCGCGATGAACGTCCTGCGGATATTTGTCGAACGTTGCAAGAGTTGGTGATTGATCAACCCGATGTCTTGTTGACGCCAGCTCCGCAAGCGACGCTGGTCTGCGTTGGCAAAACGTCTCAGCGAATCGAAGTTCGGGCGTGGATCGAAGAAGGCCAAGATCCATCACGTTTTCGTGACTCGATGTTGAAAATCGTCAAACAGTTCTTGCGAGAGAAAAATTTGTTGGTCGCGACTCAGCCTACGCAGCCGGCGATGCGTGAGGCGAGCGAAGAAGAGATGCTCAGCGGCCATCATCGGTCACGCGTCAGCCGCACTCGCAAGCGGTCGGCTTAACCACGGTTGGACAATAACGCGGGCCAGAAACCCATGCCATCTACTTTGGTTGCGGCATGGCGCGAGCCGTCCGGTTGCAGCAAGTAAAACGCTGGATATTTACTGGGCGATCAATGACTACCACGGTGCACGCCATGGGGCGAGTTTTGCTTTGAAATGCGATGACGCATTCTGTAGTAGCTACCTTCGCCAGAAGGTGGTGACTCGCATTTAGCTGGCAACCCTCCACGACCGAACGTAAATGCATACGAAATGCTTTAAAGCATTGGGCAAAAGCGGCGAATTCAATCAGCGGGCTCACTCAACTTCGTCGATCCGACGGCGGTGGGCTTGCACTCCGCCATAGCAGAAATTTGTGCCACCATTATCGGTCACAGCAGATCGCTAGGTGGCTGACGATTGGAGCAGCTTTTGAAGTCGTTCGATCGCCTTGGACCAAACCGCGATCGATTCGTCCGTTCGTCCCGAGACATCCGATTGCAATCGCGATAATTGAACTCTTGTTTTCTTCACCAAGCCAACACTCTCTGCGTCATCCTTGGTCACTCCTGCCAGTAACCAACGACAGCGTGCGAGATGGAGATGAGCTTCGAGTAACTGTTCGGCGTGTTTGGGGGTGCCTCGGTCGGAATAGCGAATTTGATGCAATTGGCTCGTCAATTTGGCCCAGCCCCAAATCGGCGATGTCCCGGCGGCGGCATCGTTGCGAGCGGGACCTGCGATGGCGGCGCGTAGATTCGCCTCGGACGGCTGCTGAAACGCAATGGTTTCCAGTGATTTTGCGGCTTGGATCTGTAGATCGATGGCTCCCGGGGCTTCTGACAAAATCTGCGACATGATCTGTAACGAATTGGGAATCTTGCCCGCCAATCGCAACAGTTCGGCTTGTCGTATCAGCGCGGCGGTACGCGAGGCCGATGGAAAGTCTGGTTGCCCCAGAGTGCGGTCGTAGATCGATGCCGCATTTTCGTAGCACTGCCGCACCATCATTGGCGTCTGGCCCCGTGGAGCTAATTTGGCCCATGACTCAGCCAACCATAGCTGGTTCGATGCAGTCATCACATCGCTGTCTTCGTCGATCGCCGCGATCGTCTGCTCGAGTTTTTTGATGTCCGCTGGCGTGACTTTCGCGGCTTCGAGCATGCGGTTGATTGCACGCTGCACGACGGCAAGCGACATGCGGTCCAGGCGATCGGCCGCGTCCGAGTCAAGTACTTTGCCAAGTCGCTCGAGCGCCTGCTTGGCTCCGTCTAGATCATTCATACGCGTCTTGGCTTGGTACAGCAATTGAAAGACGTTTTGAGCAAACTCGTCGGTGACGGTCAGCTTCTTTTTGTTGCCTTTGCCCGTCGTGATCGAATTGATTAGCGGTGTCTTGGTTTTTTCGAGCCACGTGACCGTCGCTTCTGGGTTGCCCAGCCGTGCGGAGATCAGAGCGACCTTGTATTTCGCATCCAGTATCTGGGACGTCAGTAGCTGTTTACGTTCCTCGGCCGATCGTATTCCGTTGATCAGCAAATCGCGAGCGGATTTTAGTCGCTTGACCATCGCGTCGGGATCGGGGGCCGCTTCGCTTGCTTCATCGACAAATTGATTCCAGTACGCCAAGCCGGCGGCCATCTGCGCTTCATCGTACTGCTCTGACTTTTTCTTGATGCTTAGGTACGCATCGGCTGCATCGAGCGGTCGGCCAAACGCGTCAAAGCGTTGCCCCAGATTCATCCAGACCGCGTCGACCTGGGGATCGTCCGGCCATCTTTTCTCGAACAGTTCGGCCAGCAGTCTCATTTGATTCAGCTCACCCGGGATCTCGGCAGCACCCCACTGGGTCGCAGCCGCTTCATCAATCGCCCCCAAGGCGATCAGTGCCGCTTCGCGAGTCATGCTCTCTTCAGGATCGCCATGGCGGGCAACCGATTCGCCATACAGACTTGCTTCGATCACATGCCCGGCGGTGAACGAGAGGTAGGCCAACAAATAACACAATTCGTTGCGTTTTTGTAGATCGCCCTGATGCATCGCCAATTCGTACGCATGCTGGGTCAAATCGATGGTTTCGCCAAGCGTGTGGCGGTAATCCCGCATTTGCGGTCCCGTCGTTTTCTTGTCGTTGCCACTGAGCGCGGTGAATGCTTCGTAGCTTTCAAACGCGTCTGCATAGGCAGCATCAAGGTTTTTGCGGTGTTCTTCTACCGGCACAATCGGAATCTGCGGCCGCGGTTTTATGGCCACTGGGCGAGAGACGGTGCGTTTGACCGTGGGCCCACCGAACGGGGACTGTTGATCCAACGAACCGGCGTTGGAGTTCGCGGTTGCTTGGTTTGCCGGTGGTGTCCCGGCCGGATCCGTCGACGATTCAACCGGTTCCTCGGTTTCGGGCAGCGGTATCTTGGCCAGCTGTTGTGAAAACGTTCCCGGTTTAAAGCGAACGGTTCGCCCGGTTGCGGCCGATACGATTTTCGCCGTTTGCTTTCGCTGATTCGCAGGCTCAGACTGGCCGCGGTCGCGAAGTAGAAACGCGGTCACTGCGATGATCAACAACGCAGCGACACCGCCGAGGCCGATGATCGCTAGCCAGGGTTTTTTATGCGGCCGAGCCGCATCTCCCTCGGCTTTGTCTGTCTTCGCAGATTTGCTTGCTGATTTACCCTTGGCGGATTTGGCCTTTTCTGACTTGCTCTTGCCTGATTTCGCTTCATCAGCTGACGTCTTGACGGCAAGATCAAGGGCGGCGATTGGATCGACCGGTTGCTCGGGTGACGTTCCCGCAGCGGTATTCGTTGGCTCAGGCGGTTCGTCTTGCTGCAGCGTGGCAACAAGTCGCCCCTTGGGCGAGATGAACAACGTCGATCCGCAATCACATCGAATGACCGACGCCGCTTGGTTGTTGTCCAATGCATGGGGTTTCAAACAGACCGGGCACGCCGCTTTGCAACTCATGAACGTTCCGTGTCCTTACTTTTTCTTTAGCGGCAAGGTGATGCCCCAAATTGGTCCACGAACACTGTTCCGCGGCCGCGGATATTTCTGAGCCATCAGCGCTCCCTCGGGCATTACGCCGACATCTTGGTAGTTGCCTC